>JAJDOB010000103.1 GCA_022340385.1 Rhodobacter sp. | reverse complement strand
AACACCGACGCGGCCTCTGGCGTGCGCAACATCCTGAAGATGAAGGCCGGCGGGCTGGAAGTCGGCCCGATCCTGATGGGCATGGGCAACCGCGCCCATATCGTCACCCCGTCGATAACCGCGCGCGGTTTGCTGAACATGTCTGCCCTGGCGGGAACGCCGGTGGCGATTTACGGCTAGCCCGCACGCCCTTCGGCCCGCGCATCCGCCGCAGGCCGCTCTGGCGCGCTGCCCGGCCAGGCGGTCACCGCCGTTCAGCCGGGGCGCGGTCTGGGTTTCAGATTGGGTTTCGGCGTGGTTTTCGGAACGTAATGCGGCGTCGTCGTGGACATCGACAGAATTTCGCGGTGCACCTCCATCGTGTTCGGACGGTCGAAAAAGATCACGGCGAAATTGCCATACAGCCCGAAGACCTGCGCCTTGATCCGGTGTCCGCCGGCGGCAACCTCGCCCTTGGGATCGTCGACCAGCTTTTGCAGCCGGGCAAAGTCCTCCTCGGTTCTGAGCATGAACCGGCAGCCCTTCTTGCCCAGAATGGTCAGCCTGCCCTCGACCGTTTCGCCGCCGATATGCAGGGCCGCGCCGATACTGCAGGATTTCCGGTTGTAGATCAGCGAGAATATCCAGCGGTATAGATGGCGCGTCGCCAACAGCAGCGCGACAATGCACAGCATCATCACGAACAGAACTCCCAACAGGTGGGGCGAGACAGACAAGGATCCGCTGCCTTCAAAGGGATGCAGCTGTGAAAGGCCCAGAAACTGCGAGAGCCCCGCGATGCTGAGCAGCGAGGCTCCCCCACCCCGGTCGCCCGCGCAGATCTTGTCGGTCAGATCGCCGACCTTGCGAAGCTGGTCGCGCAGGTAGGTCTTGTTTGGCAGACTGCCGACCTTGCCGATCGCCGCGCTTTCGGCGATCAGATGCCCGAGATCGCGCCATTTATCCTCGTACCCGGCATCGCGCAGCCGCCTGTGAAGGGCGCGCTGATCGACCGTTGCCGCCAGACGTTCGATCCGCTCGGCCTGGCCCCGATCCACGGTGCGGTTTGTGACGGCGATGCCGTTCAATGCCCTGACCAGTTCGTCGAACTGAGTCTGCAATCCACAGGCGGCATCCGCCGGCCTCGCGAGGCCGAACAAGGCCACCGAAACCAACAGCATGATCGACAGGGTTTTCCGGCAGCAATAAAGCCGCCGGCAGATCTTGGGGTCTCGCATGCCGCGAATTAACCCTACCCGTCTGAACTATTCGTTAAAGGCGGGCACAAGGCGGCGGCAATGCTGCGGGTCATCCGGCCGTCCCCGTGCCGGAGTGGGCGCAGGCGTGATCAGACAGCCGATATGCAACGCGCCGCCCCGAGGCGAACAGGGCGGCGCGAAGATGTGCGGATTATTTGCGTCCCGGCTTGCGCTGAGAGCCCGCGGCGGGCTTGACCACGGTGGCCGTAACGGACGGGGCCAATTCAGGTTTCAGGCTGACCTTGGCATGTTTTGGACGTTTCTTCGGGTTCTTGTCGCTCATCGAGCGATACCTTCAATTCATGGACGGAATCACAGCGATCCGCCTGCACCCCGTTACTGCGATCTGCCGCTCCGGTGCTTGTCCGTTTTCGTCCTTGATGTCGAATTTCGACTTTGCGCAAAATCCCGTCCGCCGTTATCGCCAACAGTGACCGGATATCGCACGGGCAACAGCTTGCCCCAATCATCCGCGCCCGCTAACACCGGGGCGACTGTGCAGGAGGGCATACCATGGCATACGCAGACGTCTACAAGGCCTGGCAAGACGATCCCGAGGGCTTCTGGATGGCGCAGGCACAGGCCATCGACTGGGACCGCCCGCCCTCCAGGGCGCTGTTCGACCAGAACGCGCCGCTGTACGAATGGTTCTCGGACGGGATGACCAACACCTGCTGGAACGCCGTCGACCGCCATGTCGCCACCCGTGGCGATCAGGCCGCAATCATCCATGACAGCCCGGTCACCGGCACCAAGCGCACCATAACCTACCGCGAGTTGCAGACCCAGGTCGCATCCATCGCCGGTGTCCTGCGCGACAAGGGCATTACCAAGGGCGACCGCGTCATCATCTACATGCCGATGGTCCCCGAAGCACTGGTCGCCATGCTTGCCGCCACCCGCATCGGCGCGATCCACAGCGTGGTCTTCGGCGGTTTCGCATCCAACGAGCTTGCCGTGCGCATCGACGACGCCACGCCCAAGGCCATCCTGACCGCGTCCTGCGGGATCGAGCCGGGGCGCATCGTCGCCTACAAGCCCCTGCTTGACAGTGCGATCGAGATGGCCGCCCACAAGCCCGACTTCAGCCTGATCCTGCAACGAGATCAGTGCCGCGCCGACCTCGGGCCAAAGGATTTCGACTGGCACGACGCGCAGTCCGGCGTCCAGCCCGCAGACTGCGTCGCGGTCGAGGGCAACCACCCCGCCTATATCCTTTACACCTCTGGCACCACCGGCCAGCCAAAGGGCGTGATCCGCCCCACCGGCGGGCATCTGGTGGCGCTGAACTGGACCATGAAAGCGATCTACAACGTCGATCCGGGCGATGTATTCTGGGCGGCGTCCGATGTCGGCTGGGTCGTGGGCCACAGCTATATCTGCTACGCCCCGCTGATCCACGGCAACACCACCATCGTGTTCGAGGGCAAGCCGGTCGGCACCCCCGACGCCGGCACCTTCTGGCGGGTGATCTCCGAGCACAAGGTGCGCAGCTTCTTCACCGCGCCGACCGCATTCCGGGCGATCAAGCGCGAAGACCCAACGGGCGAATTCCTGAAGCCCTACGATATCTCTTGCCTGCGCGCGCTGTATCTGGCGGGTGAACGCGCCGACCCCGACACGATCACCTGGGCGCAGGATCTGCTGAAAGTGCCGGTGATCGACCATTGGTGGCAGACCGAAACCGGCTATACCATCGCCGGAAACCCGATGGGGATCGAGCCGCTGCCGGTCAAGATCGGATCGCCCTCGGTGCCGATGCCGGGCTACGAAATCCACATTCTCGACGACGAGGGGCACGAATTGCCGGATGGCGAACTGGGTGCCATCGCCATCAAGCTGCCGCTGCCGCCGGGCACACTGCCCGGCCTGTGGAACGCCAATGACCGGTATCGCAAATCCTACCTCGACCATTTCCCCGGCTATTACGAAACCGGCGACGCCGGCATGAAGGACGCCGACGGCTATCTGTGGATCATGGCCCGCACCGACGATGTGATCAACGTCGCCGGGCACCGTCTGAGCACCGGCGGGATGGAGGAAATCCTGGCCAGCCACCCGGACGTCGCCGAATGCGCCGTGATCGGCGTGACGGACCAACTGAAGGGGCAACTGCCGATGGGTTTTGTCTGCCTGACCAAGGGCGTGAACCGCCCGCATGCCGAAATCGCCGCCGAATGCGTGAAACTCGTGCGCGAAAAGATCGGGCCGGTCGCCGCTTTCAAGCTGGTGTCCGTGGTCGACCGCCTGCCCAAGACCCGCTCGGGCAAGATCCTGCGCGCCACGATGGTCAAGATCGCCGACGGCGCAGAATTCAAACTGCCCGCAACGATCGACGATCCGGCGATATTGGACGAGATCAAAGTGGCCGTGGGGGAATTGGGATATCCATCCTCCTGATCGACCGTCACGAAACCATGTCGTTCAAACCACCCGGATGGCTGCGCGCGCCGATCTTTGCGCGTTGGCCGGATTGTCGGGCCCGATATCAGGGCCCGGGTGATTGCCTCACGCAAACTGCTCGCGGATCAGCCGTTCTTCCAGCCCGTGCCCGGGGTCGAACAGCAACCGGTGTTCCACCGACGGTTCTGACCGGATTTCAACCGCGCGCACGCGTCTGACCGAGCGCGAATCCGCCTCTGCCATCACCGGGCGTTTGTCGGCCTCCAGCACGTCGAACCGCACGTGCGCGGTCTTGGGCAGCAGCGCACCGCGCCAGCGGCGGGGCCGGAAGGCCGACATCGCCGTCAGCGCCAGAACATCCGCCCCGATCGGCAGGATCGGCCCGTGGGCGGAATAGTTGTAGGCGGTTGAACCCGCCGGCGTGCTGACCATTGCCCCGTCGCAGACCAGTTCCGCCATGCGCACCTTGTCATCGACCGTGATCTGCAATTTCGACGCCTGCGGCCCGGCGCGCAGCAGCGACACCTCGTTGATCGCCAGCGCCTCGTGCACCTTGCCGTCCACGGTTTCGGCGCGCATCGCCAGCGGATTGATTACCGCAACTTCGGCCTGCTCCAGCCGGTCCAGCAGCCCGACCGCGTTGTATTCATTCATCAAAAACCCGATCGTGCCACAGTTCATCCCGTAGACCGGCGCGTCCAGATCCATGGTGCCGTGCAGGGTCTGCAACATGAAACCGTCGCCGCCAAGGGCCACGATAATGTCGGCCTCGGCCTGTGGCACCTGACCATAAGCCTTTGTGAAATCTGCCAAAGCCTGCTGCGCCAGCACGGCTTCGCTGGCGGCAAAGGCGATCTTCCGGGTTCTGGGCATTGCCACTCCTTCGGGCGCCAGAATGCCTGCGAGGCAGGGAAACACAAGGCATATCCGCATGAC
>JAJDOB010000081.1 GCA_022340385.1 Rhodobacter sp. | reverse complement strand
GCGCCCGGCGCGCGCGGCCCCGGCCCCGGCGTCAAGCGCGTCGGCGAACGCCCCGGCATCCGGGATCACGTGATCCGAGGGCGCCACCAGCATCAGCGCATCCGGGTCGGATTTGGCCAGCCAAAGTGCTGCGGCCAGCACTGCGGGCGCGGTATTGCGCCCCTCGGGCTCGATCAGCACCGCTTGCGCGCCGATGCCGATGGCGGCCAGCTGTTCGGTGACGATAAAGCGGAACTCGGAATTGGTGACGACGACGGGCGCGCCGTACCCTTCGCCGCTCAGCCGCCGGGCCGAGGCCTGAAACAGGCTTTCCGCGCCCAGCAGGCTGGAAAACTGCTTGGGATAGCTCTTGCGCGACAGCGGCCACAGCCGCGTGCCCGAGCCGCCACATAACAAAACCGGTGTGATCATCGCCAACCTCCCACACGCCACCTGCTTGCGTTTTCGCCCCCGGTATCCGCCATCACCGCGCGATGAGCAAGCCGGGCGGCAGGCGCACCGCCCTGCCCCGGCCATTGTTGCGCCCATACCGCAAAACCGGCGCTAGACCAGGTATTGTTGCAACGCCTGCCAGGTATCCGCCACCGGCGCCGGCAGATCCGCGCCGCCCTCTGCCCCGGTATCGGCGCTGTTGCGGCGCAGCGCGGTGTCGACAAAGCCAAAGCGCGCCGGGGCCGCCAGCCCCAGGTCGGCGCACAGCCGGCGCAGCGCCGCGTCATAGCGCGGCCAGGGCCAGTCGAAACTGACCAGCCCGACCGGCCCCGACGACCGGTCCCGGCAGATCCGCAAAAGCTGTGCATTATAGGCCAGCCACAGTTTCAGCCCGCGTTCGATGCGAAACCCGTTGCGGGTCTGCAGCGATTGCGCCACCGCCAGCGGGTGCCGGATTGACCCGATCAGCCGTGCTGCGGGCAGAACCTGCAACCAGCCGGCCAGGGTGAACACGGTGCGCGGATCCTTGAATCCCCAAAGCCGGTCATCGGGATAGGTGGCGATGATGGCGTCACGTTCGGCACGGCGCTCCGGCGTCCAGGGCAGGGCCTCCTGCGGCGGCTGGTTCCATTCGGTCCCGCTGTCGCGGAACAGCCCGTTCTGCAGGCCCATGATCGCCTTGTTCTCGCGGTTGCCCTTGGGGTTGTCGAAGGTTTCCGCCACCACGTTGCCCAGTTCCAGCCCGGCCTCCTGCAGGCAGCCGATCAGGCAGCTGGTGCCGCTGCGGTGCATGCCAAGGGCGATCACCGGGCCGCCGGGGTCTGTCGGGGGGGGATGCTGCATGAAGATCTCTGGTCTGGTTCCCCCTCTCTTTCGCAGATTTCGGCGGGGGGCGGAATAGAGCGCAATCCGAAAAGTGGACACCGGTTTTCGGGTTGAATTGCGCGGCCGCAAACACGCGCAATCCGAAAAGTGGGCACCGGTTTTCGAGACAATTTGCGCGGAAACAACGGCTCGAGCCCGCGCATCGCGGCCGGATCGGATGCGCGATGCCTCAGGCTGCTTGATATGGGCGACGGGGCACCGATATCATGGGCCCGATCACGCAAAGGGGCCAGTGGTGAAGGACACGAACAAACGCAGCTACCCGGTGATCGACGAACCGCCACGGCCCGATCCCGAACCGATCAGCTTTGTCGTGGTCCGCTTCAGCGACGAATACGACCATAACATCCTGCAATCGCCCTGCGTGAAGGCGCCGCGCAATCAGCTGATCTGCGTCGACAATCGCTGGGGTCACCGGTTCGACACGCTGGGCGCGGCGATCAACGACGGGCTGGCCCGGGCCCGGCACGATCTGGTGGCGGTGGTCCACGAGGATGTGGTGCTGGTGCGGCGCTGGCAGGCCCGGTTCGACCGGGTCCTGCGGCAATTGCAGGCGCAGGATCCGGACTGGGGCCTTGCCGGCAGCGTCGGCTGGGACCGCGACAGCCGCGTCCTTGGCCATTGGAGCGACCCGCATCACTACAAGAACACGCTGGCGGGCCGTCCTTTTGCCGAAGTCGCGCGGCTTGACGAACAGATCCTGATCTTTCGCAAATCCTCGGGGTTGCGGTTCGACGACATGCTGCCCAGCATCCACAATATCGGCCGCGACCTGGCCGCGACCCTGGCCCAGGCCGGGCGGCGGATCTATGCGCTCGACGCGCCGACGATCCACAAATACGCCGACGGCGATGGCGCGCGGATCGAGTCGGCGGATGAATCCTCGAAGATTCAGACACGATTCCTGCCCGCCAACCTGGCAGAGTGGGTCTGCTCGAACGCCTATCTGCACCGCAAATGGCCCAGTTGGACCCTGTGGCCCGACCCCGTCGAAGACAGTCTCGACCCCGCCGGGGACACCCGGCAACTGGCCGGGTTCGCGCCGCCGGTGATCCTGCTGGCGCGCGGCGGATCCGGGTCGCGGCTGATGAGCCGCCTGATGCAGGATCTCGGCTATGACCTGGGCCGCGGCCTGCGCCGCACCGAGCGGAACGGGCGGCCGGTGTTCACCCCGATGGAACTGCGGCCCTCGGGGGATGCCGATTTCATGCGCGAGGCGGTCTATCGCGGGGTTCTGGCCACCTATCAGCGCCGCGCCGAATGGCAGCGCGCGCAGGTGGTGCCGCGGCTGCGCGCCCATGCCGCGCGCATGTTGCAGGATGTGCCGCCCGGCACGCCCTGGGGGTTCAAGCTGCCCGAAACGCTGATGCTTCTGCCGCAGATCGACCAGGCGTTCCCCGGTGCGCGCTATGTGCATCAGATTCGCGACCCGCTGACCACCTGCCTGCGCCGCAGCCATATGACGGCGCGGTTCGACAATGCCATCGGGCGCACCGCGATCCGCGCGGCCTATGCCCATTGCGACCGCGATATCGCGCACAGCCTCACCGATGGCGACGCGCTGCGCATGGCCTATACCACGCGCCACCAGATCGAGACCGCGCGCGCCTATGCCGCCGCCCGCCTGGCCGGGCGCTATCTGGAGATCGGCTTTGAAGAGATACTGGCCGATCCGGGCGCGACGCGGGCGCGGGTCGCCGACTGGCTGGGCGCAACCCCGGTTTCGGCCTTGCTGGACACTGAAATCGACCCGGGCCGGGCGCAATCCGGGTCAGATCCCTACCCCGAACCGATCGCCGGTCAGGTTGCCGCCGTGCTGGCCGACCTGCGCCGGTCGCTGGGATATCCAAAGCGCGATCCGAAAAGTGGGAACCGGTTTTCGGAATAAATCGCGCGGCCCAAAAACCCCGCGATCCGAAAAGTGGGAACCGGTTTCCGGAATGAATCGCGCGGCGAGACCAAGGTCAGGCCACATATCCATGCGCGCGCGCCAGCGGCCCGGCGGCGGTCAGTGTCTCTGCCGCCGCTTCGGGTGGCAGATGCGCCTGCCAGCCCTGCAGCGATCCCCGGTCGACGGCGCGGCCGCGCTGCGTGCGCCCCGGCCCCCTGCCCCGCAGCACCGTGTGATGGGCCAGCATCCGGTCTGACGGCGGCAATCCCAGATCGCGCGCCAGCGCCGCGATCCGGACCCCGGATTCGGCCACCAGCGCCTCGTAGCGCAGCCGGTGACAGGCCAGGCCAAGGGCCGCGAACCGGTCGGCCATCGCGGTTTTCAGCCGCCAGATCACCGCGTGCTTGATATGCGCCGCCACATCACCGGCTTCCAGCAGCGCCAGATCGGCGGCGAAATCCGCGGCCAGCCCCGCGGCGCGCAGCCAGCGGATCTGGTTGCGCACCATCGGCACCCCGAGCCGCGCCATCGAGGCCGCCACGGCGCGCGGATCGCGCACCATCGCCACCACATGCACCGGGTTTGCCAGCCCGCCGATCAGGCCGGGAAACCATGTCAGATTGGGCGCCTGGAACACCAGATGCGTCACTGTTTCGGCCAGATTGCCATTTTCGAACCGGGTTTCGGGCGTGGTGTATTTCGCGGCCGCGCGGGTCAGCAGACCGGTGAAATCGCCCCGCTCCGCCGGCGCGCCGGTCTGACCCCCGGGCCCCGGATCGCCGGCCCAGCGATACAGCCGGTCGGTCTCGTCGATCAGCATCGCCCGGGGGTGCGCCCCCAGGATCTGCCCGGCCAGCGTGGTGCCGCTGCGCTGGCAGCCGATCACGAAGACGCAGACCCGGCCGGGCGGAATCGGCAGGCTGATGCCCGCGGCCGGCGTCACAGCGGCGTCAGGAACGCCGAGTAGCGGCGCGTCGGGGCGTTCTTGCGGAAATACCCGTCCAGCTTGGCCGTGTCGGGCAGGTCCAGCGCCTCCCAGTCGACATAGTCGACGCCATAGCCGTAGTTCCGGCACATGATGTTCAGCGCCGGACGCGAGACAAAGCCGATGGTGGCCCTGTTGCCGGCATGCTGGCCGGGGGCCGCGTTCAGATGGCTGTCGGTGTTTTCCTGTCCGACCAGGATCATCGGCTGATCCGAGGCCGCCAGCGTGCTGTCGAACACCACCAGGCGCGGCCGGAACGCCAGCATCTGGCGCAGCATCCGGTCATGATCCATCACGTGATAGAACAGCCCCAGGCAGAAGATCACGTCGAACCGGTCGCCCGCCGCCAGAAGCTGCGGCATGACCTCGAACACGTCGCCCTGGATGAACCGCGTCCGGGCCTGTTCATCGCGGGACAGGATGCGCGGCGCCCTGTCGATCAGATCCTGACGCACCTCGATGCCGGTGACATGGGCGGCGCCCGCGCGCAGGGCAGCCAGGCTCCAGCGGCCGTCATGGCTGGCCAGATCCAGCAGCCGCGCATCGCGGATCCGGTCTGCTACAGGCTCTATGAAGGCCCGATGACGCGTATTCAGGCGGTTGCGCTGGCCTGCGTCATAGGCCAGGCCATCCGGCCCGCCAAAGCCATTCTCAGGTGTAAAAACTGCCATTGCCCCATCCGTTTGCGCTGCCGAAAACCCTAGAGCGGCGTCCTTTCAATGTGAATCGGTGGGGCCGCTCTGGCCTTCTGTTCTTGCGCGCAATTCATTCCGAAAACCGGTTCCCAGTTTTCGGATTGCGCTCTGGCATCCTCCATACGCGCCGACGGCGGTGGATTGCAATCAATCGCACAGAGGGGGGGCACAGGGGGCGCAGGCGCGTGCCCCCCGTGCCCCCCCGTGCCGGATCGCGGCCTTTGTCTATTTCTGCGCGATCAGCCGTTCCAGCCGGTCGATGCGCTGGTTCAGCTGGTCGATATAGATATGGGCATGCTCCAGTTCGTTCAGCATGCCGCCGACCTTCGCCGACAGGTTCATCGGGGCGTCCTCGGCGGTTGCGCCGACATTGGGCAGGTGCCGGTTTTCCCACATCAGTTCCGCGTGGCGTTCCAGCGGCATCAGATCGTATTCGGCATCGAACACCCGGTCACAGCCGATCGAGCACGACCCCGAGGTGGTGATCTCGCCGGTGATCGTCAGATCGCCGGCCTCGGTCAGGGTGAACACGTTGTTGGTGGCCGCGCCATCGACATCCTTGATCAGAAAGTTGTTGCCGGTCGAAATCCGCCACTGGTCGTTGATATTGGTGTTGTCGAACTCGATCTCGGGGTTGCCCTTGTTGACCAGCCGGATCATCTGGCGCGCGGCATTGGTGGCATTGGTCTCCTCGACCAGAACCTGGACCGAACCGTCCGAGCGGCGCACATGCAGCGCCGCCGCCGGGTTGGTGCCCGCGCCGATGCCGACCTCGCCGTCGCCGTCGATCACCAGCGACTGGCTGGGCGCGCCGCCCGCCATCACGCGGAACGGCAGCGTGCTGCCGCCGGTGGCGTCACGGATGAAGAAACTGGTCTCGTTGCCGGCCATGTCCCAGGTCTGGGCGGCGAACCCGCTGGAGCTGTCCTGTTGCAGGCGTACGGTGGGCGAGTCGCCGACCTTGATGTCGATATCGGTGGCCGGGGTCGAGGTGCCGATTCCCACGTCACCCTGGCTGTCGACGAACAGCGCATTGGCGCGCGCGCCGGCGGTGACGGTAAAGACGCTGCGGCCCGCGGTGACGTCGTCGATCGAGAATTTGCTGGCCCCGCCATTGGCGCTGTCATTGGCGGTCAGGCGCCAGTCGTTGCGCGGAAACGACGCCGCCGTCGAGGTGTCGTCGAACAGAATCCGCAGGTTGTTCTCTTTCAGGATGATCGTATCAGCGCCGAAGGAGATGCCCGGGGCACAGTCGGACCCGACACAAAGCGACGGCTCGATGATGCCGTTGCTGGTGGTCAGAACGGTCTGCGCCAGGCCCGGCGCCGCGGCGGCGGCCGACAGGGCAAGTGTCATCGAGCTGATTGCCAGGAAATTTCGACAGGACATGAGAGAGCTTCCTTCTTTTAAAAAAAACTTTCGCGGCCGCGGCCGGCGAACAACCGGGTGCGGGCGGAAATACGAGTATCCATCGTGGACGGACTATATCAGGCAGCGGGCGATTTATAAACACATTCGGTCCCGCGCCGGCAATTTGCGCAGGCAAAAGAAAACGGGCGCCCGCGGGGGCGCCCGTTGATCCTGATCGCGCGCCCCTGCCGGCCCCTGCCGGGGGCACGATGCCGGGGTCTAGTCGCTCAGCGCGTCCAGCCGCTGCTGCAGCGTGTCGATGGTTTTCTGCTGCTCCAGCGTATACAGCGTCAGCTCTTCGACCTTTTCCAGCAGGGCGACCTGCATCTCGGTGATGTTCAGGCCGGTCACGGCAACCTGTTCTGCCGTCGGGATCCGGGGCAGGTGACCGTTTGCGACAATGAACGCATCGACCTCTGCCAGCGGCATCAGCTCGTAGTCGGGAGCGAACACATAGTCGGGATAGTTGGTGTTCGACCCCGTCGTCAGCGTCCCGGTGATGGTCAGATCGCCGGCCTCGGTCAGGGTGAACACATTGGTGTTGCCGCCCGGATCGATATCCTTGATCAGAAAGTTGTTGCCCGCCGACAGCGCCCAGGAATCGCTGATGTTCCTGTTTTCCATCAGAATCTCGGGGTTGCCCAGATTGGTCAGTTCCAGCAGCGTGCGCCCGGCGTTGGCAGCGTTGGTGTTGTTCACCCGCGCGCCGGCATCGGTGCCCTCGATATCCAGCGCCGCGTCGGGCGAGGTGGTGCCCATGCCGATATCGCCGGTTGCGCCCTCGATCGTCAGCGCGTTGTTTGGCGCGTTGGGAAAGATCTTGAACGGCAGTTTCGACCCGTTGGTGACGTCGCGCACGAAGAAATTGGTCTCGTTGCCGGCCAGGTCCCAGGTCTGGGCGGCGAACCCGCTGGAGCCGTTCTGTTCCAGCCGGACCGTCGGCGAATCGCCGTCGGTGATGTGCAGTTCGACCACCGGGTTGCTGTTGTTCAGGCCGACATCGCCCTGCGCATCGACAAACAGCGCATTGTTGCCCGCACCGGCCAGGATGGTGAACGGCGTGGTGCCGCTGTCGACCTCGTCGACCGAGAACTTGTTGGCGCCGCCGTTCGAACTGTCGTTGAAGGTCAGCTGCCAGTCGACCGTCGGGAAGCTGGCCGAGCTCGAGGTATCCTGGGCCTTGATGCGCAGGTTGTTTTCCTTCAGCCGCAGTGTGTCGAAACCAAAGCTTTCGCCGTTCACACAGTCCTGGCCGACACAGGCCGACCCGATAACGATCAGATCGTCATTGATCACCTGGTCGGCGCTGGCGGCGCCGGCGGCCAGTGACAATGCCCCGGCGGCAAGTGTCAGACCGGTGTCACGAAAATTCAGTTTAGGGGCCATTACCCTTTTCCTCTCTGCTGGAATGTTCACGATACCGCACCGGTCGGACGACCGGAAGCGGCGCTTTGGCGACGGGCGCCAGATTGGTTGTGCCGAATGCCTGCAAAGCGCCCCGCAGCGGCGCCCGGCTCAATGAAGCGAAGAATTCTGGTCATACCAATAATCTCTTGGGTGATGCATCTATACGCCGGATCCGGCCCGCCATGTGGCACCTAGCCGACTCCAAAACTGAAAACCTGAAGCAATGGTAACGGATGTTGAAAAAATCACAACGAATTCTCGGCGTAAAAGCGGGATTCTTCGAGATATCCGAAACAATGCCGTCATTTCAACCGATGCGTTTCCGCAGCCAGCCCAGAAACGCCCGGTCGGGACTGCGCAGAACCGCCCGGCCATTGCCCGCCCACCAGGCCTTCCATTCGGCCTCCAGCGCGTGCACATCCCGGCCCGGCGCCAGCGCGCGCGCCTCGTCGTGGGCGGCGGCACTCAGGCGCGGCGCATCGGCGCCCTCGACCACGGCGGCGCGCGGCGTGACGCGGATGATATCGCCGGGCTCTTCCTCCAGCGTGTAATCGGGCAGATGGCCGGCGGCGATGATCTCGCGCAGCATGGCGCGGAACACCCGGCGCGGGCTGCCGGATCCGGATTTCTTCAGCAATGTGTCGACCGACACCCGCCAGGCCGGCTGGCGCCCGCAATGCTTGCGCGCCAGTTCGTATATCCGGCGCTCCAGCGGGCGGCGCAGGCGAAAGTAATCCCGGCTCAGCGTCAGCACCGAACGGTCCAGAACCGCGCGGTACAGCCAGTCCGACAGGGTCACCGAGACGCTGATCATGCGCCCGCCCCGGGTCTTCCTGACGATCTCCCAGGCCTCGATCAGGCCGAAACCGCTGGTGGTCTCGGTCGGGTCGTCTGCGGGGCCGGTGGTGATATTGGTGGTGATCCGCGTGCCCGCCAGCCGCTCGAAGGCTTCGCGCAGCCGCCGGTAGGCATCGCCCGAGGTTTCGCGGTTGGTCGCCACCAGCAGGTCATGCGCCTTCAGCTGCAGCGTGCGGCTGACGGCGCGGCCCGCGTTCAGCGCCGCCACCAGCTGGCTGACGCAGAAGATCAGGATATCCTTGTCATGGATCGTCGCGCGTCCCTTGACCGAGGGCGTGATGGTGATCTCGGTGCCGTTATGCGCGTATTCCAGCACCTTGCGGTCCGGCCGGGTGCCCAGCGAAAAGATCGGATGTTCCATCGAGGCCAGGTCGTCCTTGGGGCGCGCGCCGAACAGATCGCAGACGAAGAAATCGCCGGTCGGATATCGTTCGGGAAGTAACGCCCCTGCCCCGCTCATCGGTTCCTGCCCCTGCCTGCCGCCGCTGTTTCGCGGTCGTTCTGTCGCCGTTCTGCGGTCCTTGCCCGTCCGCACCGCCCCGCCCGCGACTCATCGTGGTTTCGGTGACACCCAGGGTAAAGTTATCCACAGCCCCCGTCCAGCACTCACCGGCGCCGGCTTCGGGGGTTCGGAGTCACGGCGTCGTCGGATCGGAGTCGCTTTTTCGGGGGTTCGGAGTCACCCCGGGTGCCGCAACCACCGCCCTGCCCCATAAAACAAAGCCCTTTGCCCCGATCGCCAAACCCCGTAACTAATAAATAACTGGATTCTAACGGCTCAAAAAAAATCCACAGGCCCCAACTCTGGCCCGACCCCGGCCTGAATCCGGCGGAAATGCCCGGATTTGCTTAGAAAACCCCATACAGATGCGTGTTTTTCTTCCATATGCCGGGATTTCAGGTATATTGAGGCAAACAGCGCACATCCGGGGATCGCCTGAACCGCGCGCCCCCCGGCAAGGCGCCAATAAAAGAGCAGTGAACCGATGGCGACGATTCCCCGGCCCGAGCAGCCCCCCTATTTCAACATTTCCCCCGATGCGGCGCTGTCCGATCTCGGCACCCCGGCGGGCAGCGACGATTTCGCCGCCATCGCCACGGCCTGCGCCCGCGGGCGCGACGACCTGGCCAGCCGCGGGCTGCAGGAGGACGGCAAGAAGACCCTGCGGCTGTTTTCCACCTGGGAGATCACCAAATACCTGATCCCGGTCGCCACGCCGCATTTCCGCCGGGTGCTGAAGGCCAACCCCAATCTGCCGCAGGGGCGCAGCGAAACCGAGGGCGGCGCCAAATGGTTCACACTGGACGAGGTGCTGCGCCTGCGCGCCCATTTCAGCACCGAGGGTTCGAAGACCAAGGAATACCTGCCCTACCGCCCCAAGGGGCTGCCCGCGAAAATGGTCGCGGTGGCGAATTTCAAGGGCGGCGTCGGCAAGACCAGCACCTGCGCGCATCTGGCGATGTCGGCCGCGCTGGACGGCTACAAGGTGCTGGTGATCGACCTGGATTCGCAAGGCTCGATGACCTCGATCTTCGGCGGCAGGGTCACCGATGAATGGCACACCGTGTTCCCGCTGCTGGCGCGGCATTACGCCGATCACCTGCGGCGCGAGAACCTGGCCCGTCTGGATCGCGGCGAAACCCCGATCGCGCTGGACGAGACCCTGTCAGAGGCGCTGAACCTCACATCCAGGGATGTCATTCAGCCGACCCACTGGCCCAATATCGACCTGATCGGCGCGCAGCTCAATCTGTACTGGGCCGAGTTCCAGATCCCGGTCTGGCGGATGCAGGCGCGCACCTGGAAACTGTGGGATGCGCTCAGCGACCGGCTGGCAGAGGACGGCGTGCTGGACGACTACGACCTTGTGTTCCTCGATACCCCCCCTGCCCTTGGCTATCTGACCATCAACGGGCTGGCCGCGTCCGACATCCTGCTGGTGCCGCTGGGGGCGTCGTTTCTGGAATTCGATTCCACGGGGCGGTTCTTCGACATGCTGCATTCCACGTTCCGTTCGATCGAGGACGGTGAAAACACCGCCGCCCGCGCGTTGGGCCGCCCCGAGATGGCGTTCGAATGGGACGCGGTGCGCGCGGTGCTGACCCGCTATGACGCCAGCCAGCAGGGCGAACTGGCGGCGCTGATGCAGGCCTACCTGGGCCGCACGCTCAGCCCGCACCGCCAGGATTTCACCGCGCTGATCGGTCAGGCCGGCGAACAGGTCAACGGCATCTACGAGGCCGATTACCGCGACTTCAACCGCGAGACCTATGTGCGCGGCCGCGAGGCGTTCGACGAGACCTATGCCGGGTTCAAGAAGCTGCTGCTGGGGGTCTGGCGGCGCGATGAAATCGCCGCGGATCGGGGCGCGCAGGTCGCATGAAATGTTTCGCGCGCGAAACATTTGGGCCCGGGGCGTCCGCGACCGGGGCAGCGTACGCAGTGGTAACCAGATGCTTAAAGGTGCCGGTGTAGGGCAGGGGCAAAGGAGATTTTCATGGCAAAGCGCAAACGACTGACTCCGGCCCAGACCGAGCATTTCGGCGGCAATACGCCCGTGTTAGAGACGAAATCAATGAGTTTCCCGACCCCGCGCGCGCCGATTGCGCAAGTCGCCGGCGATGCCTCTGCCGCGGCCGCGCTGCAGGAGCTGGCCGGCGAGATGAAGCGCGCCAAGGCCGAGGGGCGGATGATACAGACCCTGTCCGAGGCGCAGGTCGAGGCCAGCTATCTGGTGCGCGACCGGATGCAGGCCGACGAGACCGACCTGCGCGCGCTGATGGATTCGATCCGCGCGCGCGGCCAGCAGACCCCGATCGAGGTGGTCGCGCTGGAACATGGCCGCTACGGGCTGATTTCCGGCTGGCGGCGCCTGTGCGCGCTGCGCCGGCTGCTGGCCGAAACCGGCGACGAGAAATTCGCCGGCATCCAGGCCATCCTGCGCCAGCCCGAAACCGCCGCCGACGCCTATATCGCGATGGTCGAGGAAAACGAGATCCGCGTCGGGCTGAGCTACTATGAACGCGCGCGGGTGGCCGCCAAGGCGGTAGAGCAGGGGGTCTTCGACACCGAGAAGCGGGCGCTGCTGCATCTGTTTTCCACCGCCAGCCGGGCCAAGCGATCCAAGATCCGGTCGTTCCTGACGCTGTATCACGCCGCCGATGCGCATCTGCGCTTTGCCTCGGCGATTCCCGAACGGCTGGGTCTGACGCTGGTCAAGGCGCTGGAGGCCGACCCCGCGCGCGCCGGGCAGTTGCAGGCCGCGCTGCGCCGGGAAACGGCCGTGGATGCCGACGCGGAACTGGCGGTTCTGGAATCCGTTCTGGCCGAATTCGCGCCAAAACAGACTCTGAAAGGCGGTTTAGACACTGATGCGGATTCCGGCACTGACAGGCCCGTGTCCGCGCCCGCGCCGGGGAATCTGCCGCGCGGGGTCAATCTGAACCTTGGCTTCCAGTCGGTGCGGCTCAGCGGCCCGGGCGTGACGGCGCAATTCCAGCGCCGGCTGCGCGACTGGCTGAAATCCCAGGGCTGAAAATTCGGGACATGATGTGCAAATGTTTCGCGCGCGAAACATTTGAGATCGGAACCGGAACCGAAAACGGCCCCCGCAGACAGGCGGGGGCCGTTTTTTCAGGGGGCCGGGCGAGAACCCGGCCGGATCATTTTTTCTTCGGCTTGCGCCCCAGGCCGATCTTCTTGGCCGTGTCGGCGCGGCGCTTTGAATAGGACGGCGCGACCAGCGGATAATCCTTGCTCAGACCCCAGCGCGCGCGATAGTCAACCGGCGCCAGTCCATGCTCGGTCGACAGGTGGCGTTTCAGGGTCTTGAAGGATTTGCCGCAATCCAGGCAGATGATCGCGTCTTTGCCGACCGAGGCGTCGATCGGAACCGCCGGGGCAGGGGGCGCCTCTGGCGCGGCGGCATCGCCGGCATCGCCGGCGCCGTGGGCCAGCGTGTTCAGCGTGCCAAAGACCGTATTGATCAGGCCCGGCAGTTCGGACTGCGCCATCTGGTTGCGGCTGGCATAGGCGGCAACGATCTCTGCGGCCATTACCAGAACATCGTCATCCTGCCCGAGATCGATTTCGGATGTGTCAGACATTTGAGTTTCCTTGTGTTGCGTTGTTTTACGTGTGGACGTTGTGGACGGTCGGAAAATAGGAACGGAAGTAGATCTAATACCTGTTCTAAACCACCGCGGCCTTTTTGAAGTCAACAGGGACTTGCGATATTCCTGGTATATTCAGGCCGCTGGCGCTGATCACGGCAATATCGCGCCCGTCGGGATTGTAACGGGCGGCAGTACGGTGGGGATTATTTGTGCAGTCGGCAGATGTTTCGCTGCTGTTATTTTCGAAACTCAGCGACCGACCGCGACATAGGCCTCGAAGCCGGCGCGTTTTGCATCCCTGGGGGAATAGATGTTGCGCAGATCGGCCATCCTCGGGCTGGCCATGCGTTTGGCCATGCGTTTGAGGTCGAGCGCGCGGAATTCGTTCCATTCGGTCAGCAGCACCACCGCATCGGCGTTCTGGGCCGCCTTGTAGGGGTCCTCGATCCATTGCACGCCGGGCAGCAGCGCCTCGCCCTCGCGCCGGCCCTGCGGGTCGCTGACGCGGACCTTGGCGCCGCCGCCGACCAGGGCGGGCACGATCGTCAGGCTGGGCGCGTCGCGCATGTCGTCGGTGTTGGGTTTGAAGGTCACGCCCAGCACCGCGATGGTCTTGCCGTTGACCGAGCCGTCGCACAGGTCCATCACCTTGTCGATCATCCGCCGCTTGATCTCCTCGTTGACCTTGATCACCGTCTCGGTGATCTGCATCGGCACGGCGTGCTCCTGGCCGATCCGGGCCAGCGCCGAAGTGTCCTTGGGAAAGCAGCTGCCGCCATAGCCTGGCCCGGCATGCAGGAACTTGTTGCCGATGCGGCCATCCAGCCCCATGCCCTTGCTGACCTGCTTGATATCGGCGCCGACGCGTTCGCACAGCTGGGCGATCTCGTTGATGAAGGTGATCTTGGTGGCCAGAAAGGCGTTGGCGGCGTATTTGATCATCTCGGCGCTTTCCAGATCCGTGATCACAACCGGGAAGTCGCGCAGGAACAGCGGCCGGTAGACCTCGTTCATCACGGCTCCGGCGCGCTCGTTCTGGACCCCGACGACGACCCGGTCAGGGCGCATGAAATCGTCGATCGCGGCGCCTTCGCGCAGGAATTCCGGGTTGCTGGCGACATCGAATTCGGCGTCCGGGCGGGCCTTGGCGATCACCTTCTTGACCCGGCGGTTGGTGCCGACGGGAACCGTCGATTTCGTGACTATTACGGCGTAACCGGTCAGGTTCCTGGCAATTTCCCCGGCGGCGTCCATCACATAGGTCAGGTCGGCATGGCCATCGCCGCGCCGGGTCGGGGTGCCCACGGCGATGAACACCGCCTGTGCCCCGTCGACCGCCTTTGCCAGGTCGCCGGTAAAGGTCAGCCGTCCGGCCTCGACGTTCCTGGCCATCAGCACATCCAGACCGGGTTCGTAGATCGGCACTTCGCCGCGTTCCAGCTTGGCGATCTTGGCGGGATCCTTGTCGACGCAGATCACGTCATGGCCGAAGTCGGAAAAACACACCCCCGAAACCAGCCCGACATAGCCTGTTCCAATCACTGCAATACGCATGCGAACGCTCCTTCGGGATCTCTGCCCTGACTGCCCTGCCTGACCCCGGGCGTGACCTGTGTCCGCCGTCCTGTCAAGACTGCCGCCGGCCGGTCCCGAAATCGGATTTCTGCCGTTGCAACCGGTCCGCTCTCCGGGGCAGGTATGAAGGGTGGGGACCGGAAGCCGATGAGCGCAGCGAATGACATATCCCGGCAGACGGTGCAGGCGCATCTGAAAGCCGCGCGCGCGGCGCGGGGGCGCGGCGACCCGGCGGCGGCCGAAACCCATCTGCAGGCGGCGCGCGACGCCGATCCGGACGGGCAGGTGGCCGCGGTCGGCCTGCTGGCCGCGGAACTGCATCGCGCCGCAGGCCGCCCGGAGGCCGCTGACGCAGAGTTAGAGACTGTTCAGGCGCGCCATCCCGGCAATGTCTGGGCGCCCTATCATCGCGGCGAACTGGCCCGCCAGCGTGGCGACCTGGCCGCCGCGCAAGCGTTCCTGCGCGCCGCCCAGGCCAATGATCCGGACGACCGGGTGGCGATGATCCCGGTGCTGGAGGCCGATCTGCTGGTCGATGCCGGGCGCCCCGCCGCCGCGCGCCTGGTGCTGGAACAGATGACCGCGCGGCATCCGCAGGTGGTCTGGGGGCATCAGCGGCTGGCGCTGCTGGCCGAGGTGCAGAATGACCCGGACGCCGCGCGCCGGCATTTCGAGGCGGCCCTGCGCATCGATGACACGCGGCTGGGGCTGCAGCTGGGCCTGGTGCGCCAGTTGCTGGCGCTGGCCGATCACCAGGCGGCGATGACCCGGCTGGAACGGCTGCGCGTCGCGCATGGCCCGCGGGCAGAGATCATGCTGCCGCTGGTGCGGGCCTGTCGCGGGGCCGGGCAGGGCGCACAGGAAGAGGCGGCGCTGATCGCCGCCGTGGCCGCGCATCCCTATGACCGCCAGCTGCTGCGCCATGTGTTCGCCACCGGCGCGCGCGAGGCGGAACCGGAAACCATGGTGATGGTGCTGGATCTGGTGCGCCGCCGGCTGGGGGGGGATCTGGCCGACGAGCTGAACATCAGGATGCTGTTGCAGATCCAGGATTACCGCGCCGCGCTGGACGCGATCCGGGGGGCGCGGCGCGCCCGGCGCAGCGTTGCCGAGGCGCGCAATCTGGCCACCGCGTTGTTTGGCGCGCATCGTTTCGCCACCGGTTTGCGCTATGTCAGAGCCTGTCTGCGGCACTGGCCGTCGGATCGCGGGTTCTGGGAGGTCTATGTGCAGCAGGGGCTGCGGCTGGGGCGGCTGGCCGAGGTCGGCCTGCGGCTGGAGATCGCAGCGAAACGTCTGCCGCGGCATGTGCTGGTATCGCACCGGCTGACCCTGTGCGCCTACCGCGACGATCTGGAGGGCGCGGTCCGGTGTTTCGAGACGCTTCGGGACATGGGGCTGGCACAGGCCGGGCAGCGCCGGCTGCTCAGCAAACTGGTGTTCAACCTGGCCGATCCGGCCGCGGCCGCGGCGATCGAGGCGCGTATCGGGCCGGCCGGCGCCTTCGAGGACCGGCCCCTGCACCGCGCCGGGCTGCCCGGGATGATGGCGATGGAATTCGACCTGGAGCGGCGCGCGAAACCGGCGCCCGATCTGCGCGACTGGGTGCGCGCGCGCCCCGGATCCTCGATTGCCGCGATCCGGCTGATCGACGCCTGGCGGGGCGCCGTTCCCCCGGAACCGACGCCCGCAACAGTGTCTGAAACAGGGGTTCCCCGGCATATCCATCAATATTGGGACAGCCCCGATCCCCCCGCCGCGGTGGCGGAAATGGTGCAGGGCTGGGCCAATGCGCCGGGCTTCTCCCACCGGCTTTACGATCGCGCGGCGGGGCTGAAATATGTGCGGCAGAACTGCGGGCCGGATGGGCTGCGCGCCTTCCACCTGGCGCAGAACGCGGCGCAGGAGGCGGATTTCCTGCGCCTGTGCATTCTGGCGCGCGAGGGCGGTATCTGGGCCGATGCCGATGACGTGCTTTACGGCGATCTGGGCCGGCTGTTGCGGGCCGGGCAGGGGCTGATCCTGTACCGCGAACCCCAGGGCGGCGCGCTTGGCAATAATTTCATCGCCGCGCCGCCGGGGCATCCGGTGATGGTTCTGGCCGCGCGTCTGGCGGCGCAGGCGCTGCTGCAGCGGGCCAGCGAACTGGCCTGGTTCAAGACCGGGCCCGGCCTGCTGACCCGGGCGGTGGGGCAATATCTAGCGGAAACAGACTCTGAAACAGCGCGCG
>JAJDOB010000028.1 GCA_022340385.1 Rhodobacter sp. | reverse complement strand
ACCGCCGATGCCATCGCAGCGGCGTGGGAGAAGATCACCGACCAGATCGGGCGTGATAGCCAGATTGCCGTCTATAAGGCATCGCTGGGGATGTAGAACACCCTGCCGCCCCGCTGGGACTGCCAGCGGGGCGGATTTCAGGAGCCCAAAAACTGACCCAGGGATTGGGCGAATAACGGCCCGAATTGTGCAAGTTGATCCTGTCGTCCGGGCCAAAGGCCCGGGCAGCGCCCGAACCGCCCCCAACGGGGCGGGCGCTATTGCAATGACGCAATCCTATTGACCGGCGCGTGTTCCGCAGCCTCACCGCTACATCAAACCGTAAGTGCGCCCACCCCTCGGTTCGGGCGCTGCCCTGTGTTGTGTCTGGGAAAACGGTGGCGCTTGCTTCGAGCGCCCCCGGGGCTCCTCCCGCGATGGCCTGAAACCATCCCCCGGATGCTTTCCAAGACGGCCACCGCCCCCTCGGTTCGGTCGCTGCCCTGTGTTGCACGACGCCGGCGTTTTCCCAGGGGTCCGATGAAATTCCGATGGAGGTTTTTAGTCCCTCAGGGCAGTTCCGCCAAAATCGCCTCTGCCGCCGCTTTCGGATCCGCCGCCTGCCATACGGGGCGTCCGACAACGATGTGATCGGCCCCCGATTCAATCGCGAATTTCGGCGTCGCGATGCGTTTCTGATCGCCCGCTGAAGACCCGACCGGGCGCACGCCCGGGGTCACGATCAGCTTGTCTTTCGCCGCACTCAGCGCTCGGATATCGGCGGCTTCCCAGGGCGAAGAGATGACACCGTCCGCCCCGGCCTCCAGTGCCAGCGCGGCGCGCTCTACCGTGATGTCCTTGATATCGCCCTGTTTTATCAGCCCGGCATCCAGATCACCGCGATCCAATGAGGTCAGCACGGTGACGCCCAGGATCTTCAACCCTGACCCCGCGGCGCCCTCTTTGGCCGCGCGAACCACATGCGGATCGCCGTGAACCGTGAGGAAATCCAATTCATAGGCGGCCAGCCCGCGTACCGCTGCCTCGATCGTGGCGCTGATATCAAACAGCTTCATATCCAGAAAGATACGTTTGCCGTGTTCCTGCTTCAGCTCATTCGCCAATGCCAGCCCGCCGCCGGTCAGCATCCCAAGCCCGATCTTGTAGAACGAGACCGATGGCCCCAGTTTTTCGCAAAGGGCCAACGCCTGCATCGCGTCGGGCAGATCAAGGGCGGTAATCAGGCGTTCATCGGCTGTGGTCAAATCGGCGGCTCCCCTAGGTTTCCCGGCGGGGTTTCTCATGCTGGACGATACGCCGCAAGAGTCTTTGCCTAGTCCGCCAGCGAAACAGCCATTTCGGTGGTGAAATCCAGCACTTCGCCACCCGATTCCGGCGTCGAGCGATAGGCCATCTGACGACGCGCGTCGCCCAGCAACTTGTCGGCGATCGCGGCGCGGTCGCTGTCATTCGAACTGGTCGCCTTGCAATTCAGATGAACGAGCCCGGCAGGATTCCCCGCCCGGTCATGAAGATGCAGGCAGACGTCCGCCTTGTATCTGTCAGGATAGCTTTCGTATCGCAGGCGCGAAATCTCGACCCGGTCGACTTTCATGAATTTACCCCCCCCAGGGACAATACCTGTCTGTATTGATACCTTCTGTTCACCTGTGTCAATTCAAGGTTAATCATTCGGCAAACTTTCCCCCTTTTCCGCCGATCCGCCGGGGCCGCGTCTTGAATTTCGCGCCGCCGGTTTCCACATCTTTGACAAGGTCATTACGGGCGCGCCACATCTGGGTGCTCGCGACATGGCGCTTAATAAAGAGGAGAGACCGATGAACTTAGAGAAGTTCACCGAGCGGTCGCGCGGCTTCCTGCAAGCCGCCCAGACGATCGCGATGCGTGAGGGTCATCAGCAACTGGTGCCCGAACATCTGTTGAAGGCATTGATGGATGACGATCAGGGGCTGGCTGCCAACCTGATAAAACGTTCGGGCGGTGCGCCCGAACGCGTGGTCGAGGCAGTCGAACAGGCGCTTTCCAAGCTTCCCAAGGTCAGCGGTGATGCGGGCCAGACCTATATGGATCGTCAGACGGTCAAGGTTCTGGACGAGGCCGAAAAGCTTGCAACCAAGGCCGGTGACAGTTTTGTTCCCGTCGAGCGGATACTGACGGCGCTGGCCATGGTGAAATCCAAGGCCAAGGACGCGCTCGAATCCGGAGCCGTCACCGCGCAGTCGCTGAATTCGGCGATCAATGATATCCGCAAGGGTCGTACCGCCGACTCCGCCAGCGCGGAAGAAGGCTATGACGCGCTGAAGAAATACGCGCGCGATCTGACCGAGGCTGCCGCGCAGGGCAAGATCGACCCGATCATTGGCCGCGATGAGGAAATCCGCCGCACGATGCAGGTGCTTAGCCGGCGCACCAAGAACAACCCGGTGCTGATCGGCGATCCAGGCGTCGGCAAGACGGCCATCGCCGAAGGTCTGGCGTTGCGTATCGTACATGGCGACGTGCCCGAAAGCCTGAAGAACAAGAAACTGATGGCGCTGGACATGGGCGCGCTGATCGCCGGTGCGAAATATCGCGGCGAATTCGAGGAGCGGCTGAAAGCGGTTCTGAACGAGATTGGCGCCGCCGCTGGTGAAGTCATTCTTTTTATTGATGAAATGCACACACTGGTTGGTGCCGGCAAATCCGATGGCGCAATGGATGCCGCCAACCTGATCAAGCCAAGCCTGGCGCGGGGCGAATTGCATTGTGTCGGTGCGACGACCCTGGACGAATATCGCAAATACGTCGAGAAGGATGCGGCGTTGGCGCGGCGGTTCCAGCCGCTGATGGTCGAGGAACCGACCGTCGAAGACACCATCAGCATCCTGCGCGGCATCAAGGAGAAATACGAACTTCACCACGGTGTGCGGATCAGTGACAGCGCGCTGGTGGCTGCGGCGACGCTAAGCCATCGCTATATCACCGACCGGTTCCTGCCCGACAAGGCGATCGACCTGATGGACGAAGCCGCGTCGCGCCTGCGGATGGAAGTCGACAGCAAGCCCGAGGCGCTGGATGCGCTGGACCGCGACATCCTGCAAAAGCAGATCGAGGCCGAGGCGCTGAAGAAAGAAGATGACTCCGCCAGCAAGGACCGTTTGGAAAAGCTGGAGAAAGAGCTGGGCGACTTGCAGCAGCGCAGTTCGGAAATGACCGCGCAATGGCAGGCCGAACGCGACAAGCTGGAAAGCGCGCGGGGTCTGAAGGAACAGCTTGACCGGGCGCGTGCCGAACTCGATCAGGCCAAACGCGACGGCGATCTGGGCAAGGCGGGCGAGCTTTCTTACGGCGTCATACCGCAGCTTGAAAAACAGCTGATCGCGGCCGAAGAAAGCGAGAGCGACGTGATGGTCGAAGAGGCGGTGCGCCCCGAACAGATCGCTCAGGTGGTCGAACGCTGGACCGGCATTCCGACCAGCAAGATGCTGGAAGGCGAGCGCGAAAAGCTGCTGCAGATGGAAGCAGAGATCGGCAAGCGCGTGATCGGACAGAAGACCGCGGTCAAGGCCGTTGCCAACGCCGTGCGCCGCGCCCGCGCCGGGCTGAACGACGAGAACCGCCCGCTGGGGTCGTTCCTGTTTCTTGGGCCGACAGGTGTCGGCAAGACCGAACTGACCAAGGCCGTGGCCGAGTATCTGTTTGATGACGACAAGGCGATGGTCAGGATCGACATGTCCGAATTCATGGAGAAACATTCGGTTGCCCGCCTGATCGGCGCGCCTCCGGGTTATGTCGGCTATGACGAGGGCGGTGTTCTGACCGAGGCGGTTCGGCGCCGACCCTATCAGGTGATCCTGTTCGACGAGGTCGAAAAGGCGCACCCGGATGTGTTCAACGTGCTGTTGCAGGTTCTGGATGACGGCGTTCTGACGGACGGGCAGGGGCATCATGTCAGTTTCAAGCAGACGATGATCGTGCTGACCTCGAACCTCGGAAGCCAGGCGCTCAGCCAGTTGCCCGAAGGCGCGGACGGGTCCCAGGCACGGCGCGACGTGATGGACGCGGTGCGCGCCCATTTCCGGCCGGAATTCCTGAACCGTCTGGACGAGACGATCATCTTCGATCGCCTGACGCGCGAGGACATGGACGGTATCGTTCTGATCCAGCTTGGCCTGCTTGAAAAACGTCTGGCGCGGCGCAAGATCGCGATGGAGCTTGACGATGGCGCCAGGAACTGGCTGGCCGACGAAGGCTATGATCCGGTGTTCGGCGCCCGCCCGCTGAAGCGGGTGATCCAGCGTCACCTGCAGGATCAGCTGGCCGAAATGCTGCTGGCCGGGGACGTCAAGGAGGGCGACGTGGTGCATGTCAGTGCCGGGGCCGATGGGCTGATCGTCGGCGATCGGGTGTCATCGTCGCACCGGCAGCCGCCCGAGGACGCGGTTCTGCACTGAAGGGTGCAGGCGCTTCAAGGACCCTGACCAGGATATCGCCGGCATCGCCGGCGATATCCATCATTCAGCCAAGCCAGACGGTGCCGCCGCGGTTGATCACTTCGTCCGCCGCCGACAGGATGTCATTGATGCGAAAGCGTTTCATGTCGCCAACTTGGGGTCGAGAATCTCGATGACCATGGCTGCCGTCCAGGTGAATTGCCCGCCGCCGCAAGGTTCCGCGGTTCGCGGGTCATAATATTCGGCAAAGCCGCTTTCCTCGATCAGGCGCACCGAGTCGCCCTTGATCCGAGACGCAATCAGCGTCTCGCCGGCCTGCGTCAGGCCGTCTGCGATCATGTAGTTCACGATCAGCCAGACCGGACCGCGCCAATAGCGCAGACTGTCGAATTCCGGTGCGCTGGGGTCGTGACTGGGGACCAGATATTCCACCTGCTCGCCCAGTTTTGTAAGGCGCGCGGCGATAGCCCCGGCGCGATGCGAAGGGATTGCGGCAAAGGCCGCCAAAAGCCCGCCGATGGATGGGCTGTCGACAAGCGTGCCGATGGTCCGGTCAAGGCAAAGATATTGCCCCCATTTTTCGCTCCACAAGGCATCCATCGCGGCCAGTCCGCGCGCGGCGAACTGGCGGGATTGCGCGGCGATCTCATGCTCTTCCAAATGCTCGGCCAGAATCGCCAGATCGCTGCAAGACCGGATCAGGATGGCGTTGAATCCGGGATCGACCAGCTGGAAGGGCGAGGCGTCGTGCAGTTTGCTGTTGTCCCAGTTCAGGCTGCGGAATTTCTGCACCAGCCAGATATAACGCTCGTATTGCGCCTGGGTCGGGCGATGCTCTGGGTTGGCATGTTGGGTGTCGCGACGGGTGAAAGGTTCTACCCCGTCAGTCGGCACGCGCTGGAATGCGGCATCCCAATCCACCGAATTGTCACGCCCCGATTCCCAGGGATGGATGATCGCGACCAGGCCGGTGCCCTGCGGATCGCGACAGCGGAAGAACCATTCGTGCCAGGCATGAATGCGCGGCAGAAGCGCTTTGGCCCGGTCGGCAATCTTTTCCCGGTTCGTCGCCGTCTCGAACATCCGGCGCGCGGCAAAACCGGCAACAGGCGGTTGCGTTATGCCCGAGGTCGGCACCTTGCGCCCGGTGCGCCAGACATCGGGTCCGGGGAAGTAGCCGTCGTCATGCTGGTGGAATATGATGTGCGGCACCATCCCGTCGTCCCACTGATGCACAAACAGCGTCTCGACCTCGGTCCAGGCGCGGTCCTCGTCGAAGTGGGAGAACCCAAGCGCGCTGAGGCAACTGTCCCAGTTCCACTGGAACGGATACAACCCATCGGTCGGCACCGTGTACGCGCCGCGGTCGTTCTTGCGCAAAACCTCAATGGCCTGCTCTAGCAATTTCCGGGTCATGATGCTTCCTCAGGCTACGGCAAGGGTGGTTTGGGGGTCGAACCAGCGCACCCGGTCGGGCTGTGGTGCCAGTGTCAGCACATCGCCCGGTTTCACCTTGTGATCGCTGTCGAGTATCGCGCGGATCATCGTGCCGTTCACATCGCAGGTAACCAACAGATGGGCACCCAAAGGCTCGACCACTTTTGCAGTTGCCTTAAGCCCGGTGTCCGCGAGTTGCATGTCCTCGGGGCGGATCGCGAATTGCAGCGGCGCCGTGGCGTTGGGGCCGTCCAGCGTTTCCCCTGCCACGGTCCATTTGCCATTCCCGGCCGGTGTCGCGCTGAGGAAATTCATCGGCGGGTTGCCGATGAAGCCTGCCACGAACTCGGCCGCCGGATTGCGATAGACCTCGATCGGCGAGGCCGCCTGCACGATCTTGCCCTGGTGCATGACACTGATCCGGTCCGCCATGCTCATCGCTTCGACCTGATCGTGGGTCACGTAGATCGCGGTGGTCTTGCTTTCGGCAAGCACACCCTTCAGTTCTGCGCGCATTTCCATGCGAAGCAGGGCGTCGAGGTTCGACAATGGTTCGTCCATCAGGATCACATCAGGTTCCATGGCAAGCGCGCGTGCCACCGCGACGCGCTGGCGCTGGCCGCCCGACAATTCGCCGGAATAGCGATTCAGCAATTGTTCGATATGCATCAGCGTCGCGGTGCGTTCGACCCGGCGCTTGACCTCGTCGTTGGCCAGTTTCTGCATCCGCAGACCGAAGCCAATGTTCTCGAACACTGTCATGTGCGGGAACACGGCATAGTTCTGGAATACCATCGCGATGCCGCGATCCTTGGGCGCCAGATGATCGACCCGGCGTCCCCCGATCCAGATTTCGCCGGTGGTGGCGGTCTCCAGTCCGGCGACGATACGCAAAAGCGTGGTCTTGCCGCAGCCCGAGGCACCGAGCAGCACCATGAATTCCTGATCCGCGATCGTCAGGTTGATGTCGTGGAGCGCCTGGTAGGTGCCGAAGGTCTTGGCAACGTTCTTGATCTGGATTTCAGCCATTTCTTTGGTTCCTTGGTTTGGTCGCGTCCCGCTTAGCGGTTCGCGATGCCCCACATGGCGAAGAGGTATTTGCGCACGACGAAGATGAAGATCAGCGCCGGCACGACGAGGATGAAGCCGCCTGCGAACTTCAGATGCAGGGGCGAAGTGTCGAGGTTTTGTAGCAGGAAGGCTGTCAGGGTCCGGTTCTCGATGGTCAGCACCGCGGCGGCGAAAACCTCGTTCCACGAGATTACGAAAGCGAAGATGGCGCTTGCCGTGATGCCCGGCAGGATCAGCGGCAGCACGACCTTGGTGAAGGCGGTCAGCCGGTTGCAGCCCAATGTCCAGGCGGCCTCTTCCAGCTCGATCGGAATTCCCGAGAAAAGCGAGAAGGTGATCAGCACGGCAAACGGCAGCGCCAGCGTCGTGTGCACCAGAGCCAGACCAAAGGCGGTGTCGTCCAGTCCGGTACGGATGAACAGAACCGCCAGCGGCAGCGCCAGAAGCGGCAGCGGGAAAGCACGGGTCAGCAGGATCAAGAGCCGGAACGTCCCTTTTCCCCGAAACTCGAACCGCGACAGCGCATACCCCGCCGGCGCGCCGATGAGGATGGACATGATCATGGTCATCCCGGCCACCAGAACAGAGTTCTTCAGCGCCGTCAGCATGCCAGCGAACCCGGCAAAGAATTTCAGGCTGCCGAGATCGAATTCGGGAAAGAACGGCTTGGGAAAGCTGCTGACCGTTTCGGGCGAGGACAGCGTGTTGATCATCAGGAAGTAGATCGGCACGATGACCCAGGCACAAAGCAGCACGACAGACGACACATAAAGGTATTTGCCCCATTTGCGGGTGTCGGCGCCTGTGTCGATTGCGACAGCATCGGTCATATCGAGGCTCCTTTCGGGACGCGCAGAAGACGCAGGATGAGCAGGGTGAAGCCGATCGAGATGGCAAGGATGATCAGGGCAATCGCGGCAGCGGCCCCGCCATTCAGAAGATCAAACTGATAGGCGTAGGTCTCGCCCATAAGCACCGGGAACAGGGTTCCGCCAAGGGCGGCGACCACGGCGAAGATCTCGAAGGCCAGGATTACCCGCAGCACCAGCGCGGTTTGCAGGCTGGGGCGCAGCATCGGCAGGGTGATGCGCAGGAAACGTTTCCACGGCGATGCGCCAAAGACCTCGGCGGCCTCGTAATATTCCTTGGGTATCAGACCGATACCCGCCACGAGGATCACCAGCATGATCGCGGTAGCGCGCCAGATTTCGGCCAGCGCAATGGCCAGGAAGACGATTCCGGGGTGCTGGTAGGACAAGAGGTTCACCGGTTTGTCGACGACACCCAATCCGCTCATCATTGTGTTGAGAAAACCGGACTGTTCGAAGATCGCCAGCCAGATCAGGCCCGCGGCCAGATCCGAGATACCCAGCGGAATGGTCCAGATATAGAGAACCAGATCGCGGCCCTTTTCCATCCGGCTGACCATCGTCGCCATCAGCAGGGCAAGCGCCAGCTGGATTGGGACAACGGCCGCTGCCAGCAGCAGCGTGTTCTTCATCGAGATCGGGAATTTCCAGTGCGATGTGACATCGCGGAAATTATCCAGAGTGAAGCCCGACCCGGTGCTGAAGGCCTGTTGGGCGACCAGGATGAACGGGTAAAGGAAAAACAGGCACAGAAACAGCGTGACGGGCAGGATCAAAACGTACGGCAATATCCGGGCGTTCATTGCTGCGCTCCTATCTGGCGCCAGGGCGCCGTCGGATTGGCGAAGGGGAGTGTGTCCGGGCCAGCGCGGCCCGGACGAATGGTCAGGGTCTGCGCGGTTACTCGACCGGGCAGGCACCTTCGGAAGGTGCATCCGGTGCCCAGCAGGGTGCCCCGGTTTCTTGCATGATCGCAGCCAGCTGGCCTTTCTGATCGTCCAGCACGGCGCGGATATCCTGGCGCGCCAGGATAATACGCTCGAATGTGTCGACGAAGACGCGGTTGAAATCACCGCCCTTTTCGCCGAGGCCGGACGGCAGAAGCCCCGGGTTTGCATCGGCTGACGCGCTCATCTTGGCAACGGCAGCACCGGCGGCCTTTACCGAGGCGGGCAGGTCATCCGGAAGGTCGACATCAATCACCGGGAAGAAGTTCGTCGCGCGCAATGTGGCGATCTGGGTTTCCGGCTTCATCATGAAAGACACCAAGGCCTTGGCGGCGTCCATATCGGGCGCGGTGCGCGGAATGCCGAGACCGGCAAGCACCGGCATGAAGCCGCGACCGGCCGGACCGGCAGGTGCCGGAAAGGCGACGAAATCGTCGGGGCGGTCGTTGAAGGCCTGCGCCAGACGCGAAGTATGGTCGAACACGATCCATGCCTCGCCCGACAGCAACTGTTCCTGCAGGAACGAGAA
>JAJDOB010000009.1 GCA_022340385.1 Rhodobacter sp. | reverse complement strand
TTCACCCGCACCATCAATCGCAGGGATTTCGCCATAGCGCCGCCCAGCCCGACGCTGTGCGACTGGGCCGCGGATGCCGGGCGGCAGGTGAATGCTGTGGGAAAGATTGGGGATATCTTTTCGATGCGGGGCATCGACGAGGTGCGAAAAGGGGCGGATCTTACCTTATTCGAACATCTTTGCGCCTTTGCTGGCGAGGCTGTGGATGGATCGTTCACCTTTGCCAACTTTGTCGAGTTCGACAGCCAGTATGGCCACCGCCGCGATGTGCCGGGCTATGCCCGCGCGCTGGAATGGTTCGATGCTGAAGTGCCGCGATTTCTGGCGCTGCTGCGCCCCGGCGATCTGGCGATCTTCACCGCTGATCACGGCAATGATCCCACCTGGCGCGGCACCGAGCACACCCGCGAACGCGTGCCGGTGATCGGGTACGGCGCGGGCGTGCAGGCCATAGGGCAGGTCGGTTTCGCCGATGTCGGCGCTTCTGTCGCTGCCCATCTGAATGTGCCGGCATCCGGCCCGGGGAGGTCGTTTTTGTGAAAGTCCCGGATTTGCCAAAGGTAGAGCTGCACCTGCATCTTGAAGGCGGCGCCCCGCCCGAATTCATCCGCCAGCTGGCGCATGAGAAAAAGATGGATATTTCCGGCATTTTCAACCCCGACGGCAGCTATGCCTACCGGGATTTCTGGCATTTCCTCGACGTCTACGAGGCCGCGACCTCGACCCTGAAAAGCCCCGAGGACTATCACCGGCTGGTGCTGGCGGTCCTTCAAGAAAGTGCCGCGAATGGCGTGGTCTATTGCGAGACTTTTCTAAGCCCGGATTTCTGCGGTAGCCGCGATCTGGGCGCGTGGAGGGAATACCTGCACGCCATCCGGGAAGCCGCTGATATCGCAGAGAAAACGCATGGCATCGCCCTGCGCGGCATCATCACGTGCATCCGGCATTTCGGCCCCGAAAAGGCCCGTGAAACCGCGCGGTGCGCGGCCGAAACCGCCGGTGACTGGATCGTCGGCTTTGGCATGGGCGGCGACGAGAAACTGGGCAATGCCAAGGACTTCGCCTACGCTTTTGACATGGCGCGTGAAGCCGGGCTGCGCATCACCAGCCATGCCGGCGAATGGGGCGGCGCGGGCTCGGTCGCCGAGACGCTGGAGGCGCTGCGCCCCGAACGCATCGGGCATGGCGTCCAGGCGATCACCGACAACACCCTTGTCGACAGGCTGGCCGAACAGGGCACCGTGCTGGAGGTTTGCCCGGGGTCGAACGTGTTCCTCGGGGTCTTTCCGACATGGGATGCACATCCGATAAAAACTTTGCGGGACAGGGGGGTTACGGTGACTGTTTCAACCGATGACCCACCGTTTTTTCACACCACCATGCGGCGCGAATATGACCGGCTTGCCGATACTTTCGGCTGGGCGGTGGAAGATTTCCGCGCGTTGAACCTTGCCGCCGCGAATGCGGCGTTCTGCGATGCCGATACCCGCGCGCGGGTACTGCAACAACTGGAGCCTGCCGATGCTTGATCACCTGACCGTCGTGAAACACCCGCTGATCCAGCACAAGCTGACCCTGATGCGCGAAAAGGACACACCCACCGCGGTCTTCCGGCAGCTTCTGCGCGAGATCAGCCAGTTGCTGGCGTTCGAGATCACCCGCGAACTGCCGATGACCACCAAGCGGATCGAGACTCCGATCTGCGAGATGGACGCGCCGGTCCTGGATGGCCGCAAGTTGGCGCTGGTGTCGATCCTGCGTGCGGGAAACGGGCTGCTGGATGGCGTGCTGGAACTGATCCCCTCGGCCCGGGTCGGCTTTGTCGGGCTGTATCGCGACGAGGAAACGCTGCAACCGGTGCAGTATTATTTCAAGGTGCCGCCGGAACTGGACAACCGGCTGGTGATCGCGGTCGATCCGATGCTGGCCACCGGAAACTCGTCTGCCGCGGCGATTGATCTGCTGAAGGGCGCGGGGGCCAGCGATATCCGGTTCCTGTGCCTGCTGGCGGCGCCGGAAGGGGTGGCGCGGATGAAAGCGGCGCACCCGGACGTGCCGATCGTGACCGCGGCGCTGGACGAGCGGTTGAACGAAAAGGGCTATATCGTGCCCGGACTTGGCGACGCGGGCGACCGGATGTATGGCACCAAATAGCGGCTGAACCGGCTTTGCGGGCCTTATTTTTCTGTGGATAAGCCGCAATGGACCCTTTACGCATGTTGGGATTTCCGCCATCTTACCCCCAACATCTTGTGTGGGGGCACTGTATGCTACGGAATTATCTGACAACCACAGGTTTCGCTTTGGCCATTGGGCTGGGGCTGATCGGGCTTGGGTTCGGGGCCGCGAACGCGCAGGCCCTGCGCAATGCCGACCAGCCGGCGGAGTTTCCGCCAGCAAGCTTTACCGGCAAGCAATATATCGATTCCAAAGGCTGCGCGTTCGTGCGTGCGGGATTTGACGGGGCCGTCACCTGGGTGCCGCGCGTCAGCCGCCAACGGTCTGTAATGTGCGGGTTTCAGCCGACATTCGCGCGCGACGTGGCACCAATGCCTGCCCCCGCAGCAGAGCCGGCGCCGGCCCCCCGTGTGGCCACATCACCGGTGACAGAGCCTGCCGCGACACCCACCAAACCGGCCGCCGCCCCCAGCCAGACAGCCACCGTCACACCGGCCCCCGCCCAAAGCCCGACGCCGGCCCCGCGCGCCACCGCGCCCAAGGCAAAGGTCAGGGTCGCCACGGCCCCGGCGAAACCTGTCCGCCGTGCCCCGCCGCCGTTGATCATTCGCGTGCCGGAGGCGGAGCCGACCTATACGGGCCCGACGTCCTGCCCCAATGTTTCGGCGCGCGCACAGCCCTATATCAACACCAGCCACAGGGTCCGCTGCGGTCCGCAGGGCACACCGACAAGCACCAGAAGGGTTACCGCCGCCACGCCTGCGCCTGCGCGTGCGGTCCCCCCCGCGCCGGCACGGGTTCTGCGGGTGACGCCCGCACCCGAGATCGCACCGCCCCCGGGTTATCGCGCCGCGTTCGACGATGGCCGGTTCAATCCGAACCGGGGCCTGCAAACGCGCGAGGGCTATGCCCAGATGCGGCTGATCTGGACCAATGGCGTGCCGCGCCGGCTGGTCGATCTGAACACCGGCTACGATGTGACCCGACGGTATCCGGGGCTGCGGTTTCCGTTCATCGACCTCAATCAGCAGAAGAAATACGTCGCCGTGCACGGCTGGCCCGGGGAAAGCACGCCTGAACAGCGTGGCGTGGTCATGTCGACCAAGAACACCCCGGCCACGGCGCCGGTCCGAGCCCCGGCTGCAACCGCGCCCGCGCATCGCTATGTGCAGGTCGGCACCTTTGCCAATCCGCAGAACGCCCAGAATTCGGCCGCGCGGCTGAAGGCGATGGGCCTGCCGGTTCGCGTCGGCACCTACAAGAAGCGCGGCACGACCTATCGGATCGTGCTGGCCGGGCCGTTCAACAGCGCCGCCGGTTTGCAGGCAGGCCTCAGCACCGCGCGCCGGGCCGGGTTCGGCGACGCGTTTACCCGCAAGTAACCGCGTCACTCGCCGCAGATGCCCTGAAGGCTGATCCAGTCGCCATCGGTCAGAACCTGGGTCGCGCCGCCATGATCGGCCTCGATCAGCGGCAGCGTGGTCTCGCCGGAAATGTCGCGGGCAAAGGCGTAAGGGGTCGAGGCGACCTGCGCCTCGCGGAATGCGGCCAGCAGCGCGTCCGTGTCCAGCGTTGCCGCCGGCTGTGTCATCAGGGTTTCGGCATAGGCGTTCAGCGCGTCATCGGTCATTTCGCCGGTTGTCAGAAGGCGGATCGCGCTTAGCGGGCCGGTCGATTGCAGCATCCGTTCGACAGGATCCTGCGCATCGGCGCGCAACGTTTCCGCCAGCACGTAGCCGGCAACGACATCCGGAGTCTCGTAATCCTCGACCAGCGTCCGGTTCAGCAGGATCAGGCCGCCGGGCAGGTGAACGGTGTCTGCAAAGCCGCTGGCCAGCACCACAAGCGAACCGGTGCGATCCGGGCGCAGCCGGGCGTAAAGCTGATCCAGCGCGCGCCGCCCGCTGACGGTGCTGCAGGGTTTGCCCGCCACCCGGCGGATATTGCCCAGCAGATGCTGCCCAAGCTCGGCGCGCTTGGCCTGTGGCACCACTGACGCGGCGTGGCGGATCAGTGAATCGGGCAGCCAGAACACGCCCAGCGCGATCACCGCCGCCAGCCCGCCCGCCAGCAGATAGAACCGCAGCCTGCCATGCCGGGGGCGCCGCCGCTCGATTGTCTTGCGGACCTTTTCGACGGCGTCGATCATTTCGGTGTCGGCGATTTCCAGCTCTTCGGGGGCGTCGGGGGCAGGGGCGAACAGCGCCGGCCGCGTGCCCGGGTTCAGCCGCACCACCGCGGGCAGGGACCAATGCGCCAGCGGCCGGTCGGCACCGTCATAGATCACCAATGTCGCGTCGCCGATGGAAACGATCACGTCGCGGCGCTGGCCCGCGCGCGCGGCGCGCCAGATCCCCGGGCTTTCCAGCCGCTCGTATTCGCTTAGCGCCGTCATGGTTTGCCTGTGCGCCCTGCTTCATCTTGTTATTTTCCGCGACACTACCCCAACACCTGCCTGCTGCCAATATCGGCGTTTGCGTGCACAATCCCCGTCGAATTCGCGCCGCCCCGGTCGGGAATGTGCCGGGCGGGACTGAACCGCGCCCGGCAATTTCCGGTTCCGCGCCCATGCACAGGCCGGTTTCCGCCACCCGCGCCGATCGGCAAAAAGTCGCGTAAACCTTTGGACATAAAGGCATAAGCATCGGCTTATGGCCTCGCACCTAAACCGCAAACCAATGGATGAACGTTCGGATTGCACCTTAGTCCCCATCACTGCGCCCGGCATGTTGCCGGCGCCGCAATCAAATGGAGTCACCCCGAATGAAAAAGATCATGTTTGCAGCCCTGCTTTCCGTTGTCGCCGTTCCGGCCTTTGCCGAACCTTCGTGCACCCCCGGCTCCGAACTGAAACCGGTCTGGGAAGCCATCAAGTCGTTTGAACAGGAAGGCGGCATCGTCGTTTCGTTCAAGATCAACGACGGCGGCTGCTACGAGATTTACGGCAAGATCGACGGAAGCAACATGGAGGTCTTCTTTGACCCGAACACGGGCCAGGAACTGGACCGCATCGAAGCATAAGCCACGGAAAGGAGGCGCATCATGTCACAATACAACATCACGAATTCACCCGATCGTGTCCAGGTCTGGGACCTTGGGGTGCGCCTCTTTCACTGGTCGCTGGTGGCGATGGTCGCGCTTGCCTTTCTGTTCGACGAGCCCCGCAAGCTGCATCGAACGCTGGGATATGTCGTGATAGGGCTAATAGCCTTTCGACTGGTCTGGGGCGTCATCGGGCCCCGGCATGCCCGCTTTGTCGACTTCATCCCCGGGCCACGCCGGTTGCTGGATTATCTTCGCGATATGCTGCGTGGCCGCGAGGACCGTCATCTTGGCCACAACCCGGCCGGCGCGGCGATGATCCTGGTGTTGCTGACGACCCTTTCCGCCGTCGGCGCTACAGGGTACATGATGGGCATGGACGCCTATTTTGGCCAGGTCTGGGTCGAGAATACGCACAAGCTTCTTGTCGACATTCTTCTGGTCATGGTCGCGTTTCATGTCGGGGGGGTCATCTTTTCAAGCTGGCGCCACCGCGAAAACCTTGTCGTGTCGATGATCACCGGTCAGAAGGACCTCGATGACAAATAAACATACGGCCGAGGGTCGCAGACTTGCGCTGCAACGGAACCTGTTCCTTGCAGCCGCCACCCTTCAGATCGGGTGCGGTCTTGTGTTTGCGTCCGATCTGTTTGTCGAGATGCACTATTTCACGCGCCACGTCTGGCTGGAACTTTTCGGCGTGATCGCACTTGCCACCGGGGCGTCGATCACGCTGGCGCAGTATCGCCGGCTATTGGTCCGCAATTCAAAGGTCGAACGCGAACTGGGCGCGGTTGCCGGTGATTTTCAGGGAGTGGTCGAGGAGCATTTCCGGGCCTGGCGGTTGACCGAGGCGGAACGGGATGTCGCCCTGCTGTCGATCAAGGGCGTCTCGATCGCGGGGATTGCCGACATGCGGCAGACAAGGGTCGGAACCATCAGGGCGCAAAGCGCCGCGATCTATCGCAAATCAGGGGTGTCCAGCAGGGCGGAACTGATTTCGACGATGGTCGAAGAACTGATCGCCGGGCTGGAACTGACGGGTCCGGCCATCCCGCCGGATATCGAAAACCGGTCCTGATGGTTCGAATCTGACATTCGGAACCGCCGGGCTTTCGACGATCGGCCGGTTTTCCGAAACATCTGAATGACCTGTTCCGCCCCGGCAGAATCCGGCAGCCGGCCCGGTGCAAATCAGGTTTCGGACTGATGCACCTCGATGACATTGCCGTCGGGGTCGTAGAAAAAGATCTGGTGCCAGCCGGCGACGGCGGCATTGCCCCAGTCGGAATAGGGGATGTTCTGCGATTCCAGATGGGCGCGGAATGCGGCCAGATCGTCGGTGCGATAGGCGATATGACCGTGGCTGACCGGGTTGACGATCTGCCCGGTGTTGAACCCGGCGGTGACATCGCGCTGGGCCAGATGAAGCTGGATGTCACCGTCGCTGACAAAGGCGACATCCCCGGCATAGCCCTTGGACTTTTCCAGCGTCGGCAGGTCCGAGGTCGGTGGCGTCAATTGCAGAACGTCGCGATAGAACGCATCCATCCGGGCGACGTTCTCGGTGGACAGGTTGATGTGGTGCAGCCAGAGTTTCATGCCATTTCCGCTCAAAGTGTCTTTGCGACGCGGCGCAGCTCGAACTTCTGGATCTTGCCGGTCGAGGTTTTGGGAAGCTCCTGGAACACCACTCTCTTCGGCGTCTTGAACCCGGCCAGCCGCGCGCGCGCGAATGCGATCAGCGTTGCTTCGTCCGTGGTCTCGCCCTCTTTCAGTTCGACAAAGGCGCAGGGCACTTCGCCCCATTTGTCATCCGGCTTGGCGACGACGGCGCATAGCGACACCGCCGGGTGATGCATCAGCGCGCCCTCGACCTCGACCGACGACACGTTCTCGCCGCCAGAGATGATGATGTCCTTGGCCCGGTCGGCGATCTGGATATAGCCGTCTGGGTGCTGCACGGCCAGATCGCCGGAATGGAAATAGCCGCCCGCGAAATCCTTTTCGGTGGCCCCGGGGTTCTTCAGATAGCCCTTCATCACCGAATTGCCGCGGATCATGATCTCTCCCTGAGCGGTGCCGTCCATCGGAACCTGTTGCAGGGTGTCGGGGTCCAGAACGGTGATATCCTCCATCATCGGCATGGCCACGCCCTGACGCGACTTCAGCGCCGCCTTTTCAGTCTGGTCCAGCGCCGCCCAATCGTCGTTCCACAGGCATTCGGTCACATGTCCGTAGGTTTCGGTCAGCCCGTAGACATGGGTGATGTTGAAGCCCAGCGTTTCGATCTTGGCCAGCGTCGCGGCGGCGGGTGGGGCCCCGGCGGTGAACACCTCGACCGTGTGCTCGAACGGGCGGCGCTCTGCCGGCTTGGCGTTGACGATGGCGTTCAGCACGATCGGCGCGCCGCCGAAATGGGTGACGCCCTCGTCGGCGATCGCGTCATAGATATTGGCCGCCGTGATGTCGCGGCAGCACACCACCGTGCCGCCCAGCACCGGCATCATCCAGGTGTGGTTCCAGCCGTTGCAGTGAAACAGCGGCACGATGGTCAGGTAACGCGGGTGCAGCGTCATGCGCCAGCTGAGCACGGTGCCCATCGTCATCAGATACGCGCCGCGATGATGATAGACCACGCCCTTGGGCCGCCCGGTGGTGCCCGATGTATAGTTCAGCGCAAGGCTTTCCCATTCATCCTGCGGCATCTGCCATTGGTATCCGGCGTCGCCCCCGGCGATGAAATCCTCGTATTCCGGGTATCTGCCGCTGGCGGGATGACCGGCGTGAAGGTCGGCGACCTCGATGATCTGAGGGGGGGTGCCGTCCATTGCGGCAATCGCGGCCTCGGCCAGACCCAGAAACGCCGCATCGACCAGCACCGCCCTGGCACCGCCGTGATCGAAGATGTAGGACACCGTGTCGACCTCCAGCCGGGTGTTGATCGTGTTCAGCACTGCGCCGGTGGCCGGAACGCCGAAATGCGCCTCTGCCTGCGCGGGAATATTGGGCAGCAGCGTCGCCACCACATCGCCCGATGCAATGCCGATCCCGGAAAGGGCCGAGGCGAGCTGCGACACCCGGTCGTGATACTGCGCATAAGTTGCCCGGTGGTTGCCATAGACCACCGCCTCGCGATCCGGAAAGACGCGATTTGCGCGGTTCAGATGGCTGAGCGGCGTCAATGCCACATGGTTCGCCGCGCACTTGCCCAACCCGGTTTCGTCCGCCATCCAGCCCATTGCAGCCCCTCTGAAAGTCGTTGCGCCTATGGACCAACTATTCACCGGGCTTGCGCCGAATGCAAAGGGTGAAATAAGGGGACGGATGCGCCTGTTGTCTTCTTCCAGCCCGTTGGTGGCCGCCGGTTTCATCGTCACCGCGATGGCGATCCTGGGGTTGACCGACAACCTGGTGATCACGGTCGCGCCGGATATCGGGCTGTGGCAGTTCCACATGCTGCGCGCGGCGCTGGGCCTGCCGGTCATTCTGTTTGCGGCCTGGGTGTCGGGGGCAAGGCTGCGCCCGGTGCGGTTGGGCGCGGTGCTGCTGCGCAGCCTGCTGGTGTCGCTGTCGATGGTGTTCTATTTCGGCGCGCTGGCGTTTCTGCCGGTGGCGCAGACGGCCGCCGGGCTGTTCACCGCGCCGATCTGGGTGATGCTGATCTCGGTCCTGGTGCTGGGCCAGCGGGTGAGCCTGTTCAACGTGCTGGCGGTGATCATCGGTTTTGCCGGCGTGATGCTGGTGCTGCAACCCGATGTCAGGGCCCTGTCGCCGGCATTGGTGATGCCGGTCACGGCGGGCGTGCTTTATGCGATCGGTGCAATCGTCACCCGCAGGATGTGCGCGCAGGAAACCACGCTGACGCTGCTGGTGGCCTTCTTCGTGACCATGGTCGGCTGGGGCCTGCTGGGATGCCTGGTGCTGGAACTGCTGCAACCCGAGGTTCCGGCCGGGGCCGATGGATTTCTGCTGCGCGGCTGGCGCGCGATGTCATGGACCGCGCTGGGGCTGGTCGCGGTGCAGGCGCTGGGCGCGGTCATCGGGCTGGCGCTGATCTTTCGCGCCTATCTGATGGCAGAGGCGCCGTTTCTGGCGGTGTTCGAATATGCGATGCTGATCACCGGCGGCTTCTGGGGCTGGGTGATCTGGGGGCAGACGCAGAATGCGCTGGCCTTCGTCGGGATCGCGCTGATCATCGTGTCCGGCGGGACGCTGGCGCGCGCCGGGCGGGTGCCGCCCGCGACCCGCACGGCAGAGCTTGCGCCATGATCATCTCTGCCGGGCGCAGGTACATCTTTGTGCATATCCCGAAAACCGGCGGCACGGCGCTGAGCCTGTCGCTGGAAGAGCGGGCCATGAAGGATGACATTCTGATCGGCGACACGCCCAAGGCCAAAAGCCGGCGCAAGCGGCTGAAGGCCGTGCAGACCGCCGGGCGGCTTTGGAAACACTCGACACTGGCCGATATCGACGGGCTGGTCGATGCCGGGCAGCTTGATGACTATCTTCTGTTCACGCTGGTGCGAAACCCCTGGGACCGGATGGTCAGCTATTACCATTGGTTGCAGACCCAGGATTTCGACCACCACGCCGTCCGGCTGGCGCAACGCCTGCCTTTTGCCGGTTTCCTGGCCGAAGATCACATCCAGCGTTCCATAAAAGCGTCGCCATATGGCCATTATCTGCGCGACGCAACGGGCACAGAAAGGCAGGCGCTTTTCGTGCGATTAGAGCATTTGTTGACTGATCTGGCCCCGCTGGAGGCGCATCTGGGCTTTCGCCTTGGTCCGATACCGCGCGTCAACGCCTCGCCAAGGAATGCCGATTACCGCCTGTATTACAGCGACAAAACGGCAGAAATGGTCGCCGAAATCTGCGCGGCCGACATCAGGCGCTTCCAATATGCCTTTTAGGACAGGTTATTGTTGCGCAATCATGGTTAACAAAGGTTAACGCCGGCGATTACGGCCCGTGACGGGAAAGTGCCGCAATTTGAACTTAATTGTGCCGAAATCTGGGCACGCGAATCACGACACCTATCCCAATCGAGCAGTCCAAAAAAATACAACGCACGGTGGAGGTGTAGATGTTTGGACTGAAAACAAAGATGTTCGGAAAAGAGCCGCGCACATACCGACAGGACTCCGGCAGTTCCTGGGGCGGATACAATGCGACCCGGTCAACCGGCATGGCATCCGGCCTGGTTGCGGGCACGATGGTCGCCACGCCGCACGGCTGGCGCCCGGTAGAGGCGATTGTCACCGGCGATCTGGTCCTGACATTCGATCGCGGATTGCAGCCGGTGCGCGCCATTACCCGCGGCGTCAACTGGTCCGGCGATCTGCCCTGTCCGACATCCCTGTGGCCGCTGACCGTGCCCGCCGGCGCATTGGGCAACCAGGATCCGATGACGCTGTTGCCCGAGCAATGCGTGATGGTGGAAAGCGACGCCGGAGACGTGCTGTTCGACGATCCGTTCACCTTGCTGTCGGCGGCTGAACTGCACGGTTTCCGCGGCATCCTGCGCGGCATGCCCGACGCAGAGCTGGAAGTGATCCAGTTGCAGTTCGACGATGACGAGGTGGTATTTGCCAACGCCGGCGCGTTGGTGTTCTGCCCCAGCCTGCGGGTCATCAACATGGATGCGTTGATGGCGGTGCGCCCCGATGCGATGCGCTACCTGCCGCTGTCGGCTGTCGAGGCAGAACTGCTGCTGGATTGCATTGAAGACGAAGACGAGATCCCGATGAACACCCCGGTTGCCCCGGCCGCACAGCCGATGCGGGCCAGCCGAATCTGAATTATAAAAGTTATTAGATACCGTACCGCTATACCTATTTCAGACACCCCAGTAGGCTATTTGCCTACTTCACGCCCGTCCCCGCCCCCGGGGGGCGGGCGTGGTTTTTTTCAAAGACCCCCGATGGCCGTCTGCGGGTCGGGCGACAGCCCCGGCCCGCGCCGATGGGGTCAGGCCGCCTTTGCGGTGTCACTGAACCGGCCATAGAATGTCTGGCCCTTGTCGGCGATCTCTCGCAGCAGGGCGGGGGTGGTGAAGCGCGCGCCATGACGCAGGGTCAGCCCGTCGCACAGCTCGACCGCGCGCGCGGCGCCGATCATGTCCAGCCAGCTGAACGGTCCTCCCGACCACGGCGCAAAGCCCCAGCCCAGGATCGCGCCGACATCGCCTTCGCGGATGTCCATCAGCACGCCATCCTCCAGCGCGCGAACCGCTTCCAGGACCTGTGCGAACATCAGCCGGTGCTGAACTTCGGTGACATCGGGCTGCTTGGTGTTCGCGGTCCCGAACCGGTCGCGCAGGCCCTGAAAGATACCGGTTCGTTTTCCAGCTTCGTCATAGTCGTAATAGCCAGACTTCGACTTGCGCCCAAGCCGCCCCTGATCGAACAGCCAGAACAGGACCTCATCCGCCGGACCCGCATCATAGGCATCGCCAAGCGCGGCCTTTGTCGCCTTGGCGATCTTGACGCCCAGGTCGATCGAGGTTTCGTCATTCAGTTGCAGCGGCCCGACCGGAAATCCCAGCATCTGCGCCGCATGTTCGATCAGCGCCGGTTCGATCCCCTCGCCGACCATGCGCACGCCTTCGTTGATGTAGGGAATGATGCAGCGGTTGGCATAGAAGAACCGCGCGTCGTTGACGACAATCGGCGTCTTGCGGATCTGGCGGACATAATCCAGCGCCTTGGCCACCGCGCGGTCGCCGGTCTGGTCGCCCTTGATGATCTCGACAAGGTGCATCTTGTCGACGGGGCTGAAGAAATGGATGCCGATGAACTGTTCGGCGCGCACACTTGCCTTGGCCAGTTCGCTGATCGGCAGGGTCGAGGTGTTGGTGGCAAAGATACAGTCCGCGCCGACTATCGCCTCTACCTTTCGGGTCATCTCGGCCTTGACCTTCGGGTCTTCGAACACCGCCTCGACGATCAGGTCGCAGCCCTTCAGCGCGTCAAGATCGGTGGTGGCGTTGATCAGCCCAAGCACGGCTTCTTTCTTGTCCGCCGTCGCCTTTTTGCGCGCGATGCCCTTGTCCATGTAGGTTGCGCTGTAGGATTTGCCCTTGTCGGCGGCTTCCTGCGACTGGTCGATCAGCACCACCTCGATGCCCGCCAGCGCCGAGACCAGCGAGATGCCGGCCCCCATCATGCCGGCGCCCAGCACGCCGACCCTGGCAACCCGTTGATCGGGCACGTCGGCGGGGCGCACCGCGCCCTTTTCCAGCGCTTCCTTGTTGATGAAGAGCGAGCGGATCATCGCGCCGGAGGACGGGTTCAGCAGGACGGAAACGAAATGCCGGGCCTCGATCCTCAGCGCGGTGTCGAACGGCACCTGCGCGCCCTCGTAGACCGCGGCCAGCAGTGCCTTGGCGGCCGGATAGACGCCTTGGGTCTTGCCATGCACCATTGCCGCCGCCCCGACGAAGGTCATGAAACCGGCGGGGTGATAGGGGGTGCCGCCGGGCATCTTGTAGCCCTTGGCGTCCCATGGCTTCACCAGGTCGGCATCCTTGGCGTTCAGCACCCAGTCCCTGGCAGCGGCAACCGGATTTTCAACCACCTCGTCGATCAACCCTGCCATCCTGGCCTTGGCAGGATCGCTCAGGCGACCTTCCAGCAGGTACGGCGCGCCGGCCATCGCGCCCAGCTTGCGCACGATGCGGGTGGTGCCGCCCGCGCCCGGGAACAGGCCGACCATGATCTCTGGCAGGCCGATCTTGGCCTTGGGATTGTCGGCGCAGAATATCCTGTGGCACGACAGCGCCAGTTCATAGCCGATGCCAAGCGCGGTGCCGGGCAGGGCGCAGGCAATCGGCTTGCCGCCCTTGTTGGTCTTCGGGTCCATCCCGGCACGTTCGATCTTGCGCAGCAGGGCGTGCATCGACATGATTCCGTCGAACAGCCCCTTTGCCGGCTCGTTGCCCGCGTCGTCGCGCATCTTCGCCAGCACGTTCAGATCCATGCCCCCGGCGAAACTGTCCTTGCCGGACGTGATGATCACCCCCTTGACCGCGTCGTCGGCAAGGGCAGTGTCGATATGGTCGTCAAGCTGGCGCAACCCTTCGAACGACATCACGTTCATGGATTTGCCGGGCAGATCCCAGGTGATCGTGGCAACGCCATCGGCGTCGGTTGCATAGGTGAATTCGCTCATCGGTCGGCTCCTTCGGGAAACGGAAAAATCATGGGTGTCGGTGTTGGCCAGGTGTCAGCGTGCGGGTTCGGCACGGGCGGGATCCCAGGGATTGCGGTCTTCGCTGAATTCCGGCGCGAACCGGGGTTCGCCGGTTGCGGTGCAACGCATCTGCCCGCAGGCACAGCCGCCGTTCAGCATGTTCATGTGTCTTGTTCCAGCGGCGTGCCATCGCGGCGGGTGAAGCTGAAAACGCCGTCCCTGACATTCACCATCATGTCGACATCGCTGTAGTGGGCGGTTTCGCTGTCGGTGCGGGTGCCGACCACAAGAAACTGCGCCGGTGCGTCGGTTTCGTTGACCAGATGATGCCCGTTGGCGTCACCCGCCGGGAAGGCGGCGCATTCGCCCACCCGCAATTCGGTCGCTCCGTGATCGTCGACCAGTGTGCAGATGCCCTGCGTGACAATCAGAAACTCGTCCTGGCGTTCGTGCCAATGGCGCAGGCTTGACTGCGCCCCCGGCGCCAGCGTGACCAGGTTGACGCCGAATTGCGTCAGCCCGCCCGGCCCGGCAAGCCCGACCTGTGAGCGTCCCGCCATCCGGGCGGACAGCCCGCCGGGATAAGTGGAACCGGTCTTTGCCGGCAGTGTGCTCAGATCGATCTTCGGCATTGCCTATTGCCTTCCGTTAAGCGTGTTGTGCACCGGTGCCGGTTGCACGTTGATCGGCCATTTTTCGGCATGGACCGGGCTGACCACGCTGCACAGCAGCCAGCGCCCGTCATGAAGTTTCAGCGACATCGCCGATTCAAATGGTCCGTAGATCCGTTGCCCCGAACTCATGATGTTGGTTTCCAGCCGCCCGGTCATCAGGCTGGGCCCCAGGATACTGACTTCCTTTGCAAGGCGGATCAGATCCGTTGCCTTTTCCGTGCGCAACATCCCGGCATAGCTGTCAAAGCCGAACCGGTATTGTTCAACCGAGGTGACAATGGTCGTGGCCTTTTCGGTGATGACCACCAGCGGGTTCGCGACCATAGTGATGTAGCTTTCAAAATCATCCGTCATCAACGCCGCAGAAACGTCGTCAAGGTGTTTCTGAAAGGCGTCGAGCGTCATACGCGTTCAATGATCGTGGCGGCTCCCATCCCGGATCCGATGCACAGCGTGGCCAATCCGGTCTCTTTGTCGCTGCGTTCCAGTTCGTCCAGAAGGGTGCCAAGGATGATCGCGCCGGTGGCGCCCAGCGGATGGCCCATGGCGATCGAGCCGCCATTGACGTTGACCACGTCCGGGTCCACCTCGAACGCCTGCATGAAGCGCAGAACCACCGAGGCGAAGGCCTCGTTGACCTCGAAAAGGTCGATATCGCTGATATTCATGCCCGAGTCGGCCAGGATCTTGTGTGTCACCGGCACCGGGCCGGTCAGCATGATCGTCGGATCGGTGCCGATCTTGGCGGTGGCGCGGATGCGCGCGCGCGGCGTCAGGCCGTTCTTTTCGCCATAGGCCTTGTTGCCGATCAGAATGGCGGCCGCGCCATCGACGATGCCGCTGGAGTTCCCGGCGTGGTGAATGTGGTTGATCCGCTCAAGATGCGGGTATTTCATCAGCGCGATCTTGTCGAACCCGGGCATGACCTCGCCCATGTCCTTGAAGCTGGGCTTCAGCGCGCCAAGGCTTTGCATGTCGGTCTCGGGGCGCATGTATTCGTCATGGCCCAGAATCGGCAGGCCGTTGATGTCCCGGATTTCAATGACGGATCTGTCGAACCTGTGATCGTCCCAGGCGGCCTTGGCGCGCCTCTGGCTGCGCACGGCCAGTTCGTCGGCCTGGTCGCGGGTAAAGCCGTATTCCGTGGCGATGATATCGCTGGAAATGCCCTGCGGCACGAAATAGGTCTTCATCGCGATGGTCGGATCGGCGGCAATCGCGCCGCCGTCGCTGCCCATCGGCACCCGGGACATGCATTCGACCCCGCCGGCGATATAGGCATCGCCCGCGCCGCCGCGCACCTGGTTGGCGGCCATGTTCACGGCCTCCAGCCCCGAAGCGCAGAACCGGTTGATCGACACGCCGGGAATAGATTCATCCAGATCGGACGCCAGCACCGCCGTGCGCGCCAGGCAGGCGCCCTGTTCGCCAACCTGTGTGACATTGCCCCAGATCACGTCCTCGACCGCGTGCCCGTTCAGATCGTTGCGCGTCTTCAGCGCGTTCAGCACATCGGCGCTGAGTTTCGCGGCGGTGACCTCGTGCAGCGCGCCGTCCTTGCGGCCCTTGCCACGCGGGCTGCGCACGGCGTCGTAGATATAGGCGTCTTCCATTTGGGTCGTCCTTTTTCAGGCCCGGTCGCCGGGATTGCCGGGCATCAGGTCATAGGGATGTTTCCATCCTTGTGTCTCGCTCAGGCGGGTCAGCCAGGCGTCGATGTTGGGCCAGTCTGCGCGGTCGAACCCGAACGGTTCAGGGTAATAAAGATCGCCGCAGCAGGAAAGATCCGCATTGGTGATGCTGTCGCCGACGATCCAGTCGCGCCCTTTCAGGTGGCCGTCCAGCACCTGGTAGGCGGCTTTCAGACGGCCGTGCATGAAGGCGATGACCTCGGCGGGGCGTTTGTCCTCGGGCAGGAAATTCATCAGGAACCGGGTCATGCCGGCCTGGCTGGACAATTTGTGATTGTCCCACAGAACCCAGCGCAGTACCTCGTATTTTTCGTCGGCGGCGCCGGCGAATTTCCCGGATTTGTCTGTGACATATTGCTGGATCACGCCCGATTGCGTCAGCTTGACATCGCCGTCCACCAGCACCGGCGCTTCGCCCATTTCGTTGACGTTGGCGCGGTATTCGGGGCTGCGCGTGGCACCGGCAAAGAAATCGACATAGACAGGCTCCCATGCCAATCCGGACAGTTCCAGGGCCAATGCCGCCTTGTAGGCATTGCCGCTTTCGCCGAAGCAGTGAAGTTTGATGGTCATGATCTTTTGGCCTCCGAGGGCAGACATGTTGCGAGGGCCGGAGTGGGGGTTTCACACCCCCACGCCCCCGTGAGGTATTTGAAAAGAGAAGAAGACTGGACCTTTTTACGCAACATTAACCAAATCTGGGTCAATTGAGAGCTGCGGTACAGGCTGAGGAGCCGATGACCGCAAGAGGAGAAGCCCCGCCGCTGATGCGACTGACGCCCA
>JAJDOB010000165.1 GCA_022340385.1 Rhodobacter sp. | reverse complement strand
CGCCCTGCGGCATCGAGAACGGGTTATGCTCAAAGTCGATGCGCCCGGTTTCCTCGTCCTTCTCATAGATCGGGAAATCGACGATCCAGGCAAAGGCGAACCGGTCCTTGTCGGTCAGGCTCAGTTCCTCGCCCATCACGTCGCGCGCCTTGCCCGCGACACGCTCGAACGCCGCCGGCTTGCCGCCCAGGAAAAACGCCGCGTCGCCGACGCCAAGGCCCAGTTGCCGGCGGATCGCCTCGGTGCGTTCCGGGCCGATGTTCTTGGCCAGCGGCCCGGCGGCCTCTGTCCCGTCGGCACCATCGCGCCAGAAGATATACCCCATCCCCGGCAGGCCCTCTTTCTGGGCAAAGGCGTTCATCCGGTCGCAGAACTTGCGCGACCCGCCGCCGGGCGCGGGAATGGCGCGGATTTCGGTGCCGTCCTGTTCCAGCAGCTTGGCGAAGATGGCAAAACCCGAACCACGGAAATGCTCTGAACAATCCTGCATCCTGATCGGGTTGCGCAGGTCGGGTTTGTCGGTGCCATACCACAGCGCGGCATCGCGATAGCTGATCTGCGGCCAGTCCGCATCAACCGCGCGGCCGCCGCCGAATTCCTCGAATATGCCCTGCAACACCGGCTGGATCGTGTCGAACACGTCCTGCTGGGTGACAAAGGACATTTCCAGATCCAGCTGGTAGAAATCGGTGGGCGAGCGGTCGGCGCGCGGGTCCTCGTCGCGAAAACACGGCGCGATCTGGAAATACTTGTCGAACCCCGACACCATCAGCAACTGCTTGAACTGCTGGGGCGCCTGCGGCAGCGCATAGAATTTGCCCGGATGCAGCCGCGAGGGCACCAGGAAATCGCGCGCGCCCTCGGGCGATGAGGCGGTGATGATCGGCGTCTGGTACTCGCGGAAATTGCTGTCCCACATCCGGCGGCGGATGCTTGCCACCACGTCCGACCGCAGGGTCATGTTCCTTTGCATCTGCTCGCGCCGCAGATCCAGGAAGCGATAGCGCAGCCGGGTTTCCTCGGGGTATTCCTGATCGCCGAACACCATCAGCGGCAGTTCCGCTGCCGCGCCCAGCACCTCGAAATCGCGGGCGAACACCTCGATCTCGCCGGTCGGGATCTTGGGGTTCACCAGCGCGTCGTCGCGCGCCTTGACCTCGCCGTCGACGCGGATGCACCATTCGCTGCGCACCTGTTCCAGCTGCGCAAAGACCGGCGAGTCCGGGTCGCACAGCACCTGCGTGATGCCATAGTGATCGCGAAGGTCGATGAACAGAACCCCGCCGTGGTCGCGCACACGGTGCACCCAGCCGGACAGGCGGACGGTCGCGCCAACGTCGGATTTGCGAAGATCGGCGCAGGTGTGGCTGCGGAAAGCGTGCATAAATGCGGTCCTTTTCGGGGCGAAGGGGTCGTGTTTCACGGCGGTATCAAGGCTTGCGCCGATACACCTTTCTTGGGACTGGAAGTCAAGGCATCGGCGGACATCCGCGCGCCCGGGTTGGCGCACTTTGACATTTATCAAAGACCTATGCGCCTGAATCTGGACAAGTTTCAGGGCATTTGGCAAAGTTCAACCGCTTCCCGATGCAAGACCAGTCCAGGTTTCGGGAATTGATTGGACCTTTAAAGGGCGCTGGGGGGCGTCGATTGGGGGGGAAATGTGGGAATTCCTTTTTGAAGGCTTTCTGAAAACCGCACTGAAAAAGGGCAATACCGAAATCACCTTGCCCAGCGGTCGTGTCCGCGTATTCGGCGATGGATCGGGCGATCCGGTCAGGCTTGCATTTCACGACGCCGCGACATTGCGCCGTTTGCTGGCGAACCCGGAATTGGCCGCCGGAGAGGCCTATGTCGATGGCAAGATGACCATCGAAAATGACGATCTTCGCGGGTTCCTGGCCGTCGTGGTGGCAAATCAGGGCGTCGACAACCTGACCCGCTGGCAGCGGATTCTGTCGCGGTTGCGCGTGCTGATCCGCGCGGTGCGCCAGTATAACCCGGTCGGCAAGGCCCGCGCCAATGTCGCCCATCACTATGACCTGTCCGGCGCGCTGTACGATCTGTTTCTGGACCGCGACAAACAATATTCCTGCGCCTATTTCCGCCATCCCGACGACACGCTGGAACAGGCCCAGGCCCAGAAAAAGGCGCATATCGCGCAAAAGCTGTGCCTGAAGCCGGGGATGCGGGTGCTGGATATCGGCTGCGGCTGGGGCGGCATGGCGCTGGCGCTGGCGCGCGATTACGGCGTGCATGTGCTTGGCGTGACGCTGAGCGAGGAACAGCACAAGATCGCCTCGGCGCGCGCGCAGGCCGAAGGCCTTCAGGACCGGGTCGAATTCCGGCTGACCGATTACCGCGAGGTCGAAGAGACCTTTGACCGGATCGTGTCTGTGGGCATGTTCGAGCATGTCGGCGTACCGCATTACGCCGAGTATTTCGCCCATGTCCGCGACAAGCTGACAGAGGACGGCGTGGCCCTGATCCACACCATCGGGCGGGCGACGCCTCCAAGTTTCACCAGCCCGTGGATCGCGAAATACATCTTTCCCGGCGGCTACGTCCCGGCGATGTCCGAAACCCTGAAAGCCATTGAAAAACAGTCGCTGTGGACCACCGATATCGAAATCTGGCGGCTGCATTACGCCGAAACGCTGCGCCACTGGCACGACCGGTTCACGGCCAACCGCGACCGGGTGAAGGCGCTGTATGACGAACGGTTCTGCCGGATGTGGGCGTGGTATCTGGTCGGCGCCGAAATGACGTTCCGCCACAACCGGCAATGCGTGTTCCAGTTCCAGCTGGCGCGCCGGCAGGACGCGGTGCCGCTGACGCGCGACTACATCTACCGCGAGCCCGACAGCGCAGAGATGTCGCACGCCGCCGAGTAACGCCATATTACTGCCCCTTTCGATTGCTAGAAAGCGCGGAAAAACGGGGCAATCGGGCATGAACCTAGGCAATCGGAACATCGCGGCATGACCAGCGCGCCCGACAGTCTTGCGCGCACGCCGGGCTTTCGGCCCGATCCGCGCACCCTGTTTGCCGCGACGGCGATGGCTGCGTTTGCCTATATCGCGTTGTTCCTGCTGTGGAACACCTTTCCCGCCGATCTGTCCGCGCTCTACATGGCCGGGCATCTGTTCCAGACCGGCCAGTACAACCTGATCTATGCCGCGCCCGACGGGTTTTTCGGCGCGTCGCCCCCCGAATGGCAACCGCTGTTGCCGGCGCTTGGCCTGGCCGGTCAGGACGTGCTGCCATATGTCTATCCACCGCTGTGGGCCGCCGTGATGGCGCCGTTGTCCGCGCTGGGCCCGCAGGGCTTCTTTCAGGCCGCGGCCCTGGTCGAACTGGCGCTGCTGATGGCCTCGGTCTGGCTGGCGTGGCGGCTGTGCCGCAGCTTTGCGATCCCGTTCTGGGCCTGGGCGCTGACCGGCACGGTCCTGCTTGGCACTTCTGTCATCAGCTTTACCGCGCTGATGCACCTGCAACCGCAAATCGTCGTCGTCTTCCTGACCCTGCTGGCGTTCGAGCGTTACAGCACCGGGCAGTCACGTCTTGCCGGTACCCTGCTGGGGCTGGCGGCGATGCTGAAACTGGCCCCCGCCGGGCTGGTGCTGATATTCCTGCTGGATCGCAACTGGCGCGCCTTGGGCGGATTCGCGGTGACCTGCGCGGTGCTGGGCGGGCTGGGGCTGGCGCTGACCGGGGTCGGCCTGCACCTTGAATTCCTGTCCAGCATGGCCGCGGCCGGCGACGGCCTGTTCATCACCTCGATCACCTATTCCGCCGATCTGCTGCTGCACGGGCTTGCCGCCGCACTGGATCTGGTGCCGCCGCTCGACGCGGATGCGCGCAACTTCCGGGTTCCCGATGCCGGGCTGGCGGTCGCGATTGCCGGCAAGGCGCTGCTGGTCGCGGCGCTGATCTGGACGGTGGCCGGCACCGCCCGGCTGCCCGACAGCCACCGCCTGCCCGCGCGGCTGCTGGCGTTTTCGCTGCTGATCAACCTGTTCGGCCCGCTGGGCTGGGTTCATTACTACCTGCCGCAACTGCTGTTGCTGCCGGCGCTGATCGGGCTGCTGCCGCGATTTGGCGGCGCGGTGCTGCTGGCGCTTGTCGGCACGCTGACCAGCTGGCCGCTGCTGATGCTGCTGCGCACCGAAATCCACGGCGATTTCGCGATTGCCGCGATGGGAACCGCGACGATGGCGCTGTTGTTCATCGCCGTCGTGCGGCTGGCCCGCGCTTAAGGGTTGCGCCCGACCGGCTGCTGTCTATAACCCCGGAGAATTTGCTAACTCCCCGGGGGCTGCCATGCCGAAAAGAACCGACATCAAGTCGATCATGATCATAGGCGCGGGGCCCATTATCATCGGCCAGGCGTGCGAGTTCGACTATTCCGGGGCGCAGGCCTGCAAGGCGCTGCGCGAAGAGGGCTATCGCGTCATTCTCGTCAATTCGAACCCGGCCACCATCATGACCGATCCCGAACTGGCGGATGCGACCTATATCGAACCGATCACCCCGGAAATCGTCGCCAAGATCATCGAAAAGGAACGCCCCGACGCCCTGCTGCCGACGATGGGCGGGCAGACCGGCCTGAACACCTCGCTGGCGCTGGAAGAAATGGGCGTGCTGAAGAAATTCGGGGTCGAGATGATCGGCGCCAAGCGCGAGGCCATCGAGATGGCCGAGGACCGCAAGCTGTTCCGCGAGGCGATGGACAGGATCGGCCTGGAAAATCCCAAGGCGACCATCGCCAACACGCTTCAGGAATGTATGGACGCCATCGACTATGTCGGCCTGCCGGCGATCATCCGGCCCGCCTTCACGCTGGGCGGCACCGGCGGCGGCGTCGCCTACAACCGGGAAGACTATGAACATTTCTGCAAGACCGGGCTTGCCGCCTCGCCCGTCAACCAGATCCTGATCGACGAATCCCTGCTGGGCTGGAAGGAATTCGAGATGGAGGTGGTGCGCGACACCGCCGACAACGCCATCATCGTCTGCTCGATCGAGAACGTCGATCCGATGGGCGTGCATACCGGCGATTCGATCACCGTCGCCCCGGCGCTGACGCTGACCGACAAGGAATACCAGATCATGCGCAACGGCAGCATCGCCGTGCTGCGCGAGATCGGCGTCGAGACCGGCGGCTCCAACGTGCAATGGGCGGTGAACCCCGCCGATGGCCGCATGGTGGTGATCGAGATGAATCCGCGCGTGTCGCGCTCCAGCGCGCTGGCGTCCAAGGCCACCGGGTTTCCGATTGCCAAGATCGCCGCCAAGCTGGCGGTGGGCTATACGCTCGATGAACTGGACAACGACATCACCAAGGTGACGCCCGCCTCTTTCGAGCCGACCATCGACTATGTCGTCACCAAGATCCCGCGCTTCGCCTTCGAGAAATTCCCCGGTGCCGAACCGGTGCTGTCGACGGCGATGAAATCGGTCGGCGAGGTGATGGCGATCGGCCGCACCTTCCACGAATCCCTGCAAAAGGCGCTGGCTTCGATGGAAACCGGCCTGACCGGGTTCGACGAGATCGAAATCGACAGCGCGCCGGGAGAATCCGCCATCATAAAGGCGATTTCGGCCCAGACGCCGGATCGGATTCGCCTGATCGCGCAGGCCATGCGCCACGGGCTTGACGACGATGCGATTGGCGCCGCCACCGCGTTCGATCCGTGGTTTCTGGCCCGTATCCGCGAAATCATCGACGCCGAGGCCGTTGTCCGCCGCACCGGCCTGCCGGTTGACGCCAGCGGGCTGCGCAATCTCAAGATGATGGGCTTCACCGACGCGCGGCTGGCAAAACTGACCGGCCGCGACGAGGACAACGTGCGCCGCGCCCGCCAGAACCTTGGCGTCACCGCCGTGTTCAAGCGCATCGACACCTGCGCCGCCGAATTCGAGGCGCAGACGCCCTACATGTATTCCACCTACGAATCCCCGGTGATGGGCGATGTCGAATGCGAGGCGCGCCCCTCGAACGCCAAAAAGGTCGTGATCCTTGGTGGCGGCCCGAACCGGATCGGCCAGGGGATAGAATTCGACTATTGCTGTTGTCACGCCTGTTTCGCGCTGTCGGCGCAGGGCTATGAAACCATCATGATCAACTGCAACCCCGAAACCGTCAGCACCGATTACGACACCTCCGACCGCCTCTATTTCGAACCGCTGACCTTCGAACATGTGATGGAGATCCTGCGCGTCGAACAGGACAACGGCACCCTGCACGGCGTCATCGTGCAATTCGGCGGCCAGACCCCGCTGAAGCTGGCCAATGCGCTGAACGATGCCGGTATCCCGATCCTTGGCACCACCCCTGACGCCATCGACCTGGCAGAAGACCGCGAGCGTTTTCAGGCGCTTGTCAACAAGTTGGGCCTGAAACAACCGCATAACGCGCTGGCCCACACCGATGCAGAGGCGTTCGAGGCGGCCAAGGAGATCGGCTATCCGCTGGTGATCCGCCCGTCCTATGTGCTGGGCGGGCGCGCGATGGAGATCGTGCGCGACACCGCGCAGCTGGAACGCTACATCTCAGAGGCCGTGGTGGTTTCAGGCGACAGCCCGGTGCTGCTGGACAGCTATCTTTCCGGTGCCACCGAGGTCGATGTCGACTGTCTCAGCGATGGCGAGAACGTCCATATCGCCGGCATCATGCAGCATATCGAAGAGGCCGGCGTGCATTCCGGCGACAGCGCCTGTTCGCTGCCGCCCCACAGCCTGCCCGCCGATATCATCCGCGAACTGGAACGCCAGTCCGTGGCCCTTGCCCGCGCCCTGCATGTCGTCGGCCTGATGAACGTGCAATACGCGGTCAAGGATGGCGAGATCTACCTGATAGAGGTCAACCCGCGCGCCAGCCGCACCGTGCCCTTCGTCGCCAAGGCCACCGACAGCGCCATCGCCTCGATCGCGGCGCGGCTGATGGCGGGCGAACCGCTGTCGGCCTTCCCGATGCGCCCGCCCTATGACGCCAACGCCGGCTATGACACCACGCTGCCGCTGGCCGACCCGATGACGCTGGCCGATCCCAACATGCCGTGGTCGTCGGTGAAAGAGGCGGTGCTGCCCTTCGCCCGCTTTCCGGGTGTCGACACGCTGCTGGGCCCCGAAATGCGCTCGACAGGCGAGGTCATGGGCTGGGACCGGAGCTTCGCCCGCGCCTTCCTGAAGGCGCAGATGGGCGCGGGCGTCGATCTGCCGACCTCCGGAACCGTATTCTTTTCGATCAAGGACGACGACAAGACGCCGGAACTGATCGAAACCGCGCGGATTCTGGTGGATCTGGGCTTCACCATCACCGCCACGTCGGGCACCGCCGCCTTCCTGCGCGATGCCGGAATCGCGTCGGACGTGGTCAAGAAACAGTATGAGGGCCGCCCGAACATCGTCGACCTGATGAAGGACGGCGGCATCGTGCTGGTGATGAACACCACCGAGGGCGCGCAGGCGGTCGAGGATTCGCGCTCGATGCGCAACGTCGCGCTGATGGACAAGATCCCCTATTACACCACCGCCTCGGCCTCCCACGCGGCGGCGCTGGCAATGCAGGCTCGCGAAGAGGGCGAAATTGGGGTACGGAGTTTGCAGGGGTAGGCAGACGAGACAGGTTTCATGTCGGCAAGCATTGCGTGGTTTTCAATCCGCTGATCCCATCATTGGCATCTGACACTATCCTGCCCAAAACACCCCCGGCCCCGCCGGGCAGCGCCCGACCCTCCCCCCGGGAGGGCGCTTTTGCGGGCTTGCAAATCGCTTTGAAGTTCCAATTGCAAATCCCGCACTGCATCACAAAACCGTTCCGCGCGCCCACCCAGGCTCGGGCGCTGCCCCCTGCACTGCGGCTCTTGCCAAGCCCGCCCCGACTCCGCCACACTCCTTTCAGCCAAACGAAAGGACCATTGCCATGCTGACCCGCCGCGTTCTGCTGACCTCTGCCGCCGCCCTGATCGCCGCGCCTGCCCTTGCACAGGGCAAGAAGGGCGCCGGCGGCGGCGAGTCGATGTCCCGCCTGATCGGCATAGACGGCAGTTATACCGCCTATGGCCGCAATCCTGACGGGTCCGAATACAATGGCCGCTGCGAGATCACCCAGCAGGGCGATGCCGTCGAATTCACATGGCATGTCGCGGCACAGCCCAATCGCGGCCAGGGCGTGATCGAGGGCCGCGTCGTGACCGTGGACTGGGGCGATACCACGCCGGTGGTCTATGTGGTGATGCCCGACGGAGAGTTGCACGGAACCTGGGCCGACGGCAGGGCGTTCGAGAAACTGACTCGGCGCTGAACCTCAGACCTCGCGCTCCGGTCCCGCGCCCTCCGGCCCGGTCCCGCCGATGCCCCGGGTCACCGCCTCTGCCGCGGCGCGCACCCGTTCGCCGTGGCTGGCCAGCGTCGCCGCGTCCATCCGCTGCACCGGCCCCGAGACCGAGATTCCCGCCACCGGTTCGCCAAACCCGTTGAACACCGGCGCCGCCAGACAGCGCATGCCCTCGGCGCGTTCCTCGTTGTCCAGGCTCAGGCCACTGGCGCGGATGCGCGCCAGATCCGCCAGCAACTGGTCTGCGCCGGTGATCGTGGCTTCGGTGAATCGTTCGAACCGGCAGTCGCGGACATAGCGCGCCACAGCGTCGGCGGGCAAAAACGCCAGCAGCGCCTTGCCGATCCCGCTGGCATGCATCGCCGAGGCGGTGCCGGGCGGAAAGAACGCGCGGATCGGCGAATGCGTCTCGACCTGGCTGACGAACAGCACCCGGTCGCCATTGGCGACACCCAGGTTTGCGGTCTCTCCGGTGTCCTGCATCAGCTGGCGCAGCACCGGGCGCGCGCGTTCGACCACCGAGGTCCGGCGCAGAAACGCCGACCCGATGGAAAACGCGCCCGACCCGACGTGCCAGACCTGCCGGACCTCGTCGAATTCGGCGATGGCGTGCTGCGCCAGCGTGGTCAGCACCCGGTACAGCGTCGCCGCCGACTGGTCGGTCAGGTCCGCCAGTTGCGTCAGGGTCAGCCCCTCGTTTGCCGACAGCACCTGCAAGACCGACATGGCGCGGTCCAGCGACTGGATGGTGTTCTGCTCGGTCTTGTCGTGAAACGCCTTCGGGCGCCCGCGCGGGCGGCTTTGCAGGGCCATTTCCAACCTCTTTCCCGGGTCCATGCCTGGACCAATGAAAATTCATTTCGCATAGTGAAAAATGGTAACACGTTGGTTTTGCTTTTGGAATATTGTTTTTTCACTTATAGAAAAAAGATTTCAAAAAAATTGCGAGGCGCCGCGCCGGGCGGTAATGTCCGGCATTGCTATTTTGATGGAGCGACCGATGTCTGACCAGAATCCGGTTTTCATTCCCGGCCCGACCAATATGCCCGACTCGATCCGCAAGGCCTGCGACATGGCCACGCTGGATCATCGTTCAGCGGCGTTCGGCGAAATCTTCGGACCCGCCGTCGCCAATGTGAAACAGATCCTGAAGACCCGGACCGGCGAGATCGTGATCTTTCCCGCCTCCGGCACCGGCGGCTGGGAGGCCGCGATCTGCAACACGCTCAGCCCCGGCGACACGGTTCTGGCGGCGCGCCACGGCATGTTCAGCCAGCGCTGGATCGGGCTGTGCCAGCGTCACGGGCTGAACGTTCAGGTGGTCGAAACCCCCTGGGGCGAAGGCTGTCCGGTCGCCGCCTATGGCGAAGCGCTGGCCGCCGACACCGGCCATTCGATCAAGGCGGTGCTGGTCACCCATAATGAAACCGCCACCGGGGTGCGCAGCGATGTGGCCGGCGTGCGCGCCGCGCTGGACGCGGCGGATCACCCGGCCCTGCTGCTGGTCGATGGCGTCAGTTCCGTCGCCTCGATGGATTTCCGGATGGACGACTGGGGCGTCGACATCGCCGTCACCGGCAGCCAGAAGGGTTTCATGCTGCCCGCCGGGCTGGCGATCGTCGGGGTCAGCCCGAAGGCGCTGGCGACGGCCGAAAGCGCGACATTGCCGCGCGCGTTCTTCGATTTTCGCGACATGCTGAACAGCTATGCCACGGGCGGCTATCCCTATACGCCCGCGGTCGGTCTGCTGAACGGGCTGCGCCTGTCCAGCCAGATGCTGCTGGACGAGGGGCTGGACAACGTCTTTGCCCGCCACACCCGCATCGCCACCGGCGTGCGCCACGCGGTTGCGGCCTGGGGCATGACGCCATACGCGGCGTCGCCGGCGCTGTATTCCGAAACCGTCACCGCGATCCGCGTACCCGAGGGCTTCAACGCCACCGACATCGTCAATCGCGCCGCCACCACCTATGGCGTGGCCTTCGGGGTCGGCCTGGGCGAGGTCGCGGGCAAGGTGTTCCGCATCGGCCATCTGGGGTCGCTTACCGACGTGATGACGCTGGCGGGCATCGCCACGGCAGAGATGGCGATGGCCGATCTGGGCTATCCGATCACGCTGGGGTCCGGCGTGTCGGCGGCGCAGGAATTCTACCGTCACGGCACCGGCAATGCCGCCCAGGCAGCAGCGTGAACGTGATGCTGGATATCGGAACGATCCCGACCTACGCCGACATGCTGGCCGCGCACGAGCGCATCCGCCCCTATGTTCACCGCACCCCGGTGCTGACCTCGGCCTTCATGGACGAACTGACCGGCGCCAGCCTGTTCTTCAAATGCGAGAATTTCCAGAAAGCCGGCGCATTCAAGGTGCGCGGCGCCTGCAACGCGGTGTTCGGCCTGTCCGACGACATGCTGGCGCGCGGTGTGGCGACGCACAGTTCGGGCAACCACGCGCTGTCGCTGTCCTATGCTGCCGGGCGGCGCGGCATCCCCTGTCATGTGGTGATGCCGCGCACCGCGCCCGAGGCCAAGAAGGCCGCGGTGCGCGGTTACGGCGGCACCATCACCGAATGCGAGCCCTCGACCAGCAGCCGCGAAGCGGTCTTTGCCAGGGTGCAGGCCGAAACCGGCGCGGAATTCGTGCATCCCTACAACGATCCGCGCGTCATTGCCGGGCAAGGCACCTGTAGCCGCGAATTGCTGGACCAGGTCGAGGATCTGGATATCGTCATCGCGCCAATCGGCGGCGGCGGCATGATCTCGGGCACCTGCCTGACCCTCAGCCACGCCGCGCCGGGCATCGACATCATCGCTGCCGAACCCGAACAGGCCGACGACGCCTATCGCAGTTTCAAGGCCGGTCACATCATCGCCGATGATGCGCCCGAGACCGTGGCCGACGGGCTGAAGGTGCCGCTGAAGGATTTGACTTGGCATTTCGTGTCGAACCATGTCGCCGACATCCTGACCGCGTCGGATGCAGAGATCGTCGCGGCGATGCGCCTGACATGGGCCCGGATGAAGGCGGTGATGGAACCCAGCAGCGCGGTGCCGCTGGCCACCATACTGAAGAACAAGGACAAGTTCGCCGGCAAGCGCGTCGGTGTGATCGTAACCGGCGGCAATGTCGATCTCGACAAACTGCCGTGGATGAAAGGCTGACCCCATGAAAGACCTCAATCTCGACGACTACGAAGTCGGCTATGACATTCCGGCGCTGCCCGGGATGGACGAGGGCGACATCCAGACACCCTGCCTGGTGCTCGACCTCGACGCGCTGGAACGCAACATCACCAGGATGGGCGATTTCGCGCGCAGGATGGGCGTGCGCCACCGGGTACATGGCAAGATGCACAAATCGGTCGACGTGGCGCTGCTGCAGGAACGGCTGGGCGGAAGCTGCGGTGTCTGCTGCCAGAAGGTCAGCGAGGCCGAGGTGTTCGCACGCGGCGGCATCCGCGACGTGCTGGTCAGCAACCAAGTGACGGACCCGCGCAAGATCGACCGTCTGGCGCGGCTGCCCAAACTCGGCGCGCGCACGCTTGTCTGCGTCGATGATCCGGCCAACGTCGCCGATCTTTCGGCGGCGGCGGTGCGGCACGGAACCCGGATCGAATGCCTGGTCGAGATCGACTGCGGCGCGGGGCGCTGCGGGGTGACGACGACGCAGGATGTCGTGCATATCGCCAAGCTGATCGACGCTGCCGAGGGGCTGAAATTTGCCGGCATCCAGGCCTATCAGGGTGCGATGCAGCATCTGGACCGCTACGAGGATCGCAAGGCAAAGCTGGATATCGCGATTGCCCAGGTACAGGACGCGGTGCAGGGGCTGAAGGCGCAGGGTCTGGACTGCGACATCGTCGGCGGCGGCGGCACGGGCAGCTATTATTTCGAAGGCGGATCCGGGGTATACAACGAACTGCAATGCGGATCCTACGCCTTCATGGATGCCGATTACGGCCGGATCCTGGACAAGGACGGCAAGCGCATCGACGAGACCGAATTCGAGAACGCGCTGTTCATCCTGACCACGGTGATGAGCCACGCCAAGGCCGACAAGGCCATTGTCGACGCCGGTTTGAAGGCGCAGTCGGTCGACAGCGGCCTGCCGGTGATATTCGGGCGCAAGGATGTCGAATACCTGAAATGCTCTGACGAGCATGGCGTGGTCGCCGACCCGGACGGTGTGCTGAAGGTCAACGACAAGCTGCGGCTGGTGCCCGGGCACTGCGATCCGACCTGCAACGTGCATGACTGGTATGTCGGCGTGCGCGGCGGCAAGGTCGAGGTGGTGTGGCCGGTCTCGGCGCGCGGCAAGGCATTCTAGGCGGGGTTTCGGATCGCTGACGCGATCCGACCGGCTGGGGGGCCAGCCCCTCAGGCCCCCCAGCGAAACCGGGACAAGCCAAAATACGGGACCGGCCGGACCCGGTCATATCCGGTTCCGGATCGAAAGGACGACGCATGTACATTGTTCCAGAGGCGGCGATTGCCGACCTGATCACACCCGAGGCAAGTTTCGACGCGGTCGAGGCCGTGTTCGCCGCGATGGCGCGCGGCGATGCCTATAACTTCCCGGTGATCCGCGAGGCGATCGGCCACGAGGACGCGCTTTACGGGTTCAAGGGCGGCTTCGACCAGTCGGGCATGGCCCTTGGCCTGAAAGCCGGCGGCTATTGGCCCCACAATCTGGAACGGCGGGGCATCATCAACCACCAGTCCACGGTGTTCCTGTTCGACCCCGACACCGGCAGGATGGCGGCAATGGTCGGGGGCAATTTGTTGACTGCGCTTCGCACGGCGGCGGCGTCTTCGGTGTCGATCAAGCATCTGGCCCGCAAGGACGCAACCGTTCTGGGTATGGTCGGCGCAGGACATCAGTCGCATTTCCAGCTGCGCGCCGCCGTGCGCCAGCGCAAGTTCGAAAAAGTCGTCGGCTGGAACTATCACCCCGACATGCTGCCCAAACTGGCCGAAACGGCCGCCGATCTGGGTCTGCCATTCGAGGCTGTCAGTCTGGACGAACTGGGCGCGCAGGCCGATGTCATCATCACGATTACGTCGGCTTTCTCGCCGTCGCTGATGACGGCGCAGGTCAGGCCCGGCACACATCTGGCCTGTATGGGCACCGATACAAAAGGCAAGCAGGAGGTCGAGACCTCGCTGTTGGCCAGCGCCACCGTGTTTACCGACGAAGTGGCGCAGTCGGTCTCGATCGGCGAGGCCCAGCATGCGGTTGCCGACGGGGTGCTGAAAGGGGCTGATATCGTGCAGATCGGCGAGGTGATCAACCGCACGCATCCCGGTCGCAGGTCGGCCGATGAGATTACCCTGTTCGACGGCACCGGCGTCGGGCTGCAGGATCTGGCGGTCGCCTCGGCGGTGCTGGACATCGCGATCGAGCGCGGCGTGGCCATCGAGGTCGACTTCTGAGATCGGGGGAGAATGTTTCGCGCGCGAAACATTTATCCCATTGTTAACAGTTAGTTAACTTGCAGACCGGTCAGGCCCGCGTCACCATGCGCGCGCCGATCTGCGCCAGCCAGTCGTGCAGCAGGACGCGTTCATGCGGTTCCAGCCGCTGGTGGCGCGAATAGATCGGCGCGGCGCGATCATCGAGGATCGGGGCGTCCCAGCCGTCGGTGGTTTCAAAGAACCGCTGCACGCCGGCCTCGCCGAATTCGCGCAGATACCCCTGCACCACCACTTCGAGATAGCTGAGCAGGACCGGGTGCGCCCGGTCAGGCTGTCCGTGTTTGCCATGCGGGATCGCGTAGACCTGCACATGGATGTCGCGGGGCACGCCATGATCCATGCTGTCGGTCACCGGCGTGCGGTCATAGGCGCGTTCGCGTTCATCCAGCGCCGCCCAGTCGTCGCCGGGCACATGCGCCACCAGCCCGTCAATCACATGGCCCGGCGCCGGCACCGCCGTCAGGAAGGCGACCGGGCGCAGTTGCGTGTGCCGCCAGGCCCGCCGCCAGCCGGTCAGCCGTGCCGGATACGCATCGGAAAAGGCGTGCGTGGCGCGGTTCACAAGACTGCCGTAGCCAAAGAAAAACGGGTCTGCCATGGGCCAAGCTTTTGACGCGGTGGCGGCGAAACGCAACCCCTTGTCGTGCCGCATACTGCCGTGTACCGTTGCCTGACCATCGCAGGGAGAATCCGGGTCACACCCCGGTGCCGAAGGAGCAACCGCCCCGGTAAACTCTCAGGCAAACGGACCTGCGGTCGGGACGAAAACTCTGGAGAGATCCCGGGCCAGATCCGGGACGCCGAAGGGATAACGATCTCAGGCGGAAGGACAGAGGGGGCACTGATGGGGGGCGCAATTGCGCGCGCGAAACGGTGCCGGGTGCCAGTCTGATCCGGGAATGCGAAGGGACATGCCGCATGGCCGAGGATCTGAACTGCACTGTTCTGTATGACCTGCATCTGTCGCTGGGCGCAAAGATGGTGCCGTTCGCCGGATACGAGATGCCGGTGCAATACCCGCTGGGCGTGATGAAAGAACACCTGCATTGCCGCGCGGGCGCCGGGCTGTTCGATGTCAGTCACATGGGTCAGGTTCTGTTGCGCCCGATCTCTGGCGATGTCGCGGATGCGGCGCGCGCGCTGGAAACGCTGGTGCCGGTCAGCATCCTTGCGCTGGCCGAGGGGCGGCAGCGCTATGCGCTGTTCACCAATGACGCCGGCGGGATCATCGACGATCTGATGGTGGCCAACCGCGGCGATCATCTGTTCCTGGTGGTGAATGCGGCCTGCAAGGCGGGCGATATCGCGCATATGCGCAAGCATCTGTCGGATGTCTGCCAGATCGAGGAGATAACCGGCCGCGCGCTGCTGGCGTTGCAGGGTCCGGCGGCCGAAACCGCGCTGGCGGCGATTGCGCCCGGCGTGGCGGCGATGAAATTCATGGATGTGGCGGTCATCGCGTCCGGGTTCGGCGAACTCTGGGTGTCGCGGTCGGGTTATACCGGCGAGGACGGCTACGAGGTTTCGGTGCCCGAGGACCGGGCCGAGGCGTTTGCGCGGGAGCTGCTGGCGCAGGATGCGGTGGAACCGATCGGCCTTGGGGCGCGCGATTCACTGCGGCTGGAGGCGGGCCTGTGCCTTTACGGCAATGACATCGACACCACCACCAGCCCGGTCGAGGCGGCGCTGGAATGGGCCGTGCAGAAGGTGCGCCGCACCGGCGGCGACCGCGCCGGCGGCTTTCCCGGGGCGGACCGGATCCTGCAGGAATTCGAGACCGGCGCCACGCGCCGGCGTGTCGGGCTGCTGCCCGACGGGCGCGCGCCGATGCGGGCGGGAACGCCGCTGTTCGCCAGCGCCGAGGGCGGCGAGGCGATCGGCGCGGTCACGTCCGGCGCCTTCGGGCCGTCGATAGAGGCACCGATGTCGATGGGCTATGTCAGCGTGGCGCAATCCGCCACCGGCACCACGATCTATGGCGAGGTCCGGGGCAAGCGCCTGCCGGCAACCGTCGCAGACATGCCCTTTCGGGCGTCCACATACAAACGCTAACCTACTGGGAGATAAAGATGAAATTCACCGAAGAGCATGAATGGCTGCGCGTCGAGGGCGATCTTGTGGTCGTCGGCATCACCGAACATGCCAGCGAGCAACTGGGCGACGTGGTATTCGTGGAACTGCCGGCAGAGGGCACCGAGGTCGTCAAGGATGACGAGGTCGCGGTGATCGAATCGGTCAAGGCTGCGTCCGACATCCTGGCCCCGGTGGATGGCGAGATCGTCGAAGTGAATTCGATGCTGGAAGACTCGCCGGGCAAGGTGAACGAAGACCCGACGGGCGATGCGTGGTTCTTCAAGATGAAGGTGGCCGACCTGTCGGTGCTGGACGATATGATGGACGAGGCCGCCTACAAGGCATTCATCGGGTAGCGCGCCAGATCGCCGTTCACTGTCAACCTCACCGCACGGAGCGACCGAATGCCCTTCACGCCCACTGAATATCGCCCCTATGATTTCGCCAATCTCCGCCATATCGGGCCGTCTCTGAAAGAGATGGCCGAGATGCTGGAGGTTCTGGGGGTCGCATCGCTGGACGAACTGATCGACCAGACGGTTCCCGGCTCGATCCGGCAGGACAAGCCGCTGGATTTCGGCAAGCCAATGTCGGAACGCCAGTTCCTGTGGCACATCCGTCAGGTCGCCAAGAAGAACCAGGCGTTTTCCACGATGATCGGCCAAGGCTATCACGGCACGGTCACGCCACCGGCAATCCAGCGGAATATCCTGGAAAACCCGGCCTGGTACACGGCCTACACGCCCTACCAGCCCGAGATCAGCCAGGGCCGGCTGGAGGCGCTTTTGAACTACCAGACGATGGTGTGCGATCTGACCGGGCTCGACATCGCCAATGCGTCGCTGCTGGACGAGGCGACGGCGGCGGCAGAGGCAATGGCGATGGCACAGCGGGTGTCGAAATCGAAGGCGACGGCGTTTTTCGTCGACGAGAACTGCCATCCGCAGAATATCGCGGTGATGCAGACGCGCGCCGCACCGCTGGGCATCGAGGTGATCGTCGGCGATCCCGGCAACATGCCCGCCGACGGGCTGTTCGGCGGCATCTTCCAGTATCCGGGCACATTCGGCGGCCTGACCGATTTCACCGACCAGATCGCCAGCCTGCACGAGATGAAGGCGCTTGGCATTGTCATCGCCGATCCGATGGCGCTGACGCTGCTGAAGGAACCCGGCGCGATGGGGGCCGATATCGCCGTCGGCTCGACCCAGCGCTTCGGCGTGCCGATGGGCTATGGCGGCCCGCACGCGGCCTATATGGCGTGCCATGACGCGCATAAACGCGCGATGCCGGGGCGGATCGTCGGTGTCAGCATCGACGCGCGCGGCAACAAGGCCTACCGGCTGAGCCTGCAGACCCGCGAACAGCATATCCGCCGCGAAAAGGCGACCAGCAATGTCTGCACCGCACAGGCGCTGCTGGCGGTGATGGCGTCGTTCTACGCGGTGTTCCACGGGCCGGAGGGTCTGCGCGCGATTGCCCAGCGTATCCACCGCAAGACCGTGCGGGTGGCGCGCGGGCTGGAAGAGAACGGCTTTAGCGTGGGGCCGGATACGTTTTTCGACACCATTACCGTCGAGGTCGGCCCGCTGCAGAACGCGGTGATGTCCGAGGCCGCGTTGCGCCGCATCAACCTGCGCCGCGTCGGCAAGACCCGGATCGGGATCACGATCGACGAAACCACCCGGGCCGAAACCATCGAACGGCTGTGGAGCGCGTTCGGCATCAAGGACCGCGCTGCCGGCACCAGCGAGGAATACCGGGTGCCCGAGGCGCTGCATCGCCAGTCGGAATACCTGACCCATCCGGTGTTTCACATGAACCGGGCCGAGACAGAGATGATGCGCTACATGCGGCGTCTCGCCGACCGCGACCTGGCGCTGGACCGCGCGATGATCCCGCTGGGCTCCTGCACCATGAAGCTGAACGCCGCGGTCGAGATGATGCCGATCACCTGGCCCGAGTTTGCCAATATCCACCCGTTCGCGCCCGCCGATCAGGCCGAGGGCTATCACGAAATGCTGCGCGACCTGTCGGCAAAGCTGTGCACGATCACCGGCTATGACGCGATGTCGCTACAGCCCAATTCCGGCGCGCAGGGCGAATATGCCGGGCTGCTGACGATTGCCGCCTATCACCGGGCGCAGGGCGAAGGGCATCGCAAGATCTGCCTGATCCCGGTGTCCGCGCATGGCACCAACCCGGCATCCGCGCAGATGGCGGGTATGGACGTGGTGGTGACCCGGTCGGCCGAGAACGGCGACATAGACATAGAGGATTTCCGCGCCAAGGCGGCGGCGGCGGGCGGCAATCTGGCGGCCTGCATGATCACCTATCCCAGCACTCACGGCGTGTTCGAGGAAACCGTGCGCGAGATTTGCCAGATCACCCATGACCACGGCGGGCAGGTCTATATCGACGGCGCCAACATGAATGCGATGGTCGGGCTGGTGCGTCCGGGCGATATCGGCGGCGATGTCAGCCACCTGAACCTGCACAAGACCTTCTGCATCCCGCATGGCGGCGGCGGCCCCGGCATGGGACCGATCGGCGTCAAGGCGCATCTGGCGCCGCATCTGCCGGGCCATCCCGAAACCGGCGGCACCGAGGGGCCGGTATCGGCGGCGCCGTATGGTTCCGCCGCGATCCTGCCGATCAGCTGGGCCTATATCCTGCTGATGGGCGGCGAGGGCCTGACCCGGGCGACCAAGGTGGCGATCCTGAACGGCAATTACATCGCCAAGCGGCTGGAGAGCGCCTACAAGGTTCTGTTCAAGGGGCGGGGCGGACGGGTCGCGCATGAATGTATCCTGGACACGCGCCCCTTCGCCGAAAGCGCCGGGATCACGGTCGACGACATCGCCAAACGTCTGATTGACAACGGATTTCACGCGCCAACGATGAGCTGGCCAGTGGCCGGCACATTGATGGTGGAACCCACGGAGTCCGAAAACAAGGCCGAACTTGACCGGTTCTGCGATGCGATGCTGGCGATCCGCGAGGAAATCCGCGCCGTCGAAGCCAACGAGATCGACGCCGAAAACAACCCGCTGAAGAATGCGCCCCACACGGTCGAGGATCTGATCGGCGACTGGGACCGGCCCTATAGCCGCGAGGAAGGCTGTTACCCCAAGGGCGCGTTCCGGGTCGACAAGTACTGGCCGCCGGTGAACCGGGTCGACAATGTCTATGGCGACCGCCACTTGGTCTGCACCTGCCCGCCGCTGGACAGCTATCTGGACGCCGCCGAATAGCAACAATCACGTCCGCAACCGGTCGAACCGTCACCAATGTTGCCGGTTGCCAAGCCCCGGTGATATGATGTTGAATATCAGGATGGCAGCGTGGGGGCCAAACCGATGAAATATCTGAGCCTGTTGGTCGCTGCCTTAACAGCGACAAGTGTGTTGCCTGCGCATGCCACTTCATTTCAGGCAAAGGTGTATTGTTATGCGCCATACATTGGGACCATTCCAGCCTATACCCGGACCGCAACAAAGAGCCACCCTAAACTAAGCCATGCGAAAAACTGGAACAATGCATTGGCCGACAGCAGTGACAAATATTATTCCAACCAGATGTCAGTCAACATCATTTGCGAATCCAGTCTGTTTCGGCGTGCGGATCTGACTTTGGGCGCATTCTATTGGCAATTCATCTACAAGTATAAGACCAAATCAGTCGGATGGTGATCCGCTAGCCTGACAATTTGGGTCGGCCTGCAAACGGCAAGACACATTTCATCTGGTAGATTTCCGCACCTCGTTACCCTTTCAGTTTCTTGAGCAGGATCCGCGCGCCTGCCCCAAAGCGTGCAATTCACCCTCGGCCACATTGCGCGGCGGCGGGGCCATGCCGCAGTTGGTACAGGCGATCAGCCGTTCCGGGTCGACGAATTCCAGCGCCGCGCGCAGGGTGGCGGCAACCTTTTCCGGCGTCTCGACGACATTGCTGGCAACGTTGATGGCACCGATCAGCACCTCTTTGTCCTTCAGCGCTGCCATAACCGACAGCGGCACGTGGCTGTCGGCGCATTCCAGTGAAACCTGATTGATGCTTGCGTTCAGGGCCGGAAAGAATTCCTCATACTGCCGCCACTCGGCCCCCAACGATTCTTTCCAGTCATTATTCTGCTTGATGCCATAGCCATAGCAGATATGCACGGCGGTCTTGCATTTCAGCCCCTGAATCGCACGGTGCAGACAATCGACGCCCCATTCCGGCACCAGATGCATGAAAGCGTTGAAGGCGGGCTCGTCGAACTGGATCACGTCGACGCCCAGGGATTCAAGCTCCAGCGCCTCCTGGTCAAGCAATTCGGCGAAGGCCATCGCCATTTTCGACCGATCGCCATAATGCTGGTCGGCGATGGTGTCGCAGATCGTCATCGGCCCCGGCAGAGTGAACGTCCCGCCGACATAATACGACGCGGTGCTTGTTTCCGAGACAAGAACCGCAGTCGTGTCCGATAGCTGTGTCGCCAATTATGATTTCCCGAACATTCGATACCGTTCGTCATCAAGGTGGGAAGGTAGCTGAGCATTAAGAAGAAACGTCCAAGGCGATTTTCGTTCCAAAGTTGATTCCGACCCGGATGCCTTGTCAGGCGCTGCCCGCCCGCACGCGTTGCCTTGATGCCGTGCCGTCGGTTATCACACCGCCTTTGCCAGTTCCCTCAACCGTTCGCGATGTTCGGGCAAGGATTGCGCTTCCAGCGACAGGGCCAGCGCGCGGGCGGAACTGGCGCGGGCGGCGGCCTCCATTTCGGAATCGCCGCTGTGGGACAGCAAGGCCAGCGTCTTTTGCAGGCGGATCTGCACCTCGACCGTGCTCGCGGCGTCGCGGGCGATCGGATCGAAGGCGTCACGCATCAGCTCTTCCGGGGTGACCGGCGACATCCAGACATGCGCCAGCGCGGGCTCGCAGTCGACATTGGCCTCGGCCCGGTAATGCGCCAGAACGCGCGCCAGCCGCGTCAGCATGTCGATGGCGGTGCCGGGGTCGTTGACGCCGGGCGACAGCGCGCGCTGCGCGATCTCTGACAGCACGATAACGCCGAAACGCGGATCCTGTTCGAACACCCGGTTGTCGGCGATGGTGAAGGCGGCGCGCAGCTTTTCCTCGGGCATCGGGATGGTGTGATACAGCAGCGCATCGCCGGGGCTGACCAGTTCGCCGGGCTGGGCCACCACAAAGACCGATCCGCCCGCCACCCCGGCCGCGCGGCTGAGACCGCGCAGGTCGATATGCTGGACATAGCCGGTGTCCCAGGCCTGAAACCGTTCGGCCCTGGCGGGAATTTCCAGCTGTCCCGGGGTCAGCGGGCGCGCGCCCAGGCAGGGCATGGTGCGGCGATCTTCGATGGCGCGCGTCGCGGCGCGCTCGATCCGGGCCGCCGTTTCCCCGACCGAGCCGAGTTCGGACAGGTGGTCGATCCAGCGCAGGATCGCCACGACCACCAGCGCGACAACCACAAGCGAGATGCCAAGGATCACCGCCGGGGCACCGGTGGCGTAGAATTCCGTGTCCATCACGATCATCGCGGTCAGCGAAAAGATGAACGATCCCAGGAAGGTCGCCAGCACGTTCTGCGTGGTGGTGTCTTCCATCAGCACCTGATGCGAACGGGGCGTGACCTGCGCGGATGCCGCCTGGCGGGCCGAGACCATGACCGACAGCGAAAAGATGGTGACCGACAACATGCTGGCCGCCATCACCTGCAGGATGCGAGAGACCGATTCCGCCTTGACGCTGTCTGCCAGCCAGTCCGGCACGATCGGTGCCAGCAACGGCGCCAGCAGCACCGCCAGCAGCGCCAGCCCCGCCAGCGCCGTCGCGCGGACCCCAAGGCGGCGGGAATATCGCCACAGGCGGAAGTAGGTCTTTGACAGTTTGGCTATGCCCAGCATGACGCCTCCGGTTGTGGGAACGCTTTGGCTATCTATTGACAGCACGGCGGCGAAAGTCCATCTAACCCGGCATTGGGGCCGTAGCTCAGTTGGGAGAGCGCGTCGTTCGCAATGACGAGGTCGTCGGTTCGATCCCGATCGGCTCCACCAAATATTACTATTAATTGTTTGTTTTTATTGGGTAAATTGATTTGAGCCCAACTGTATTCCCCCAGACCTTCCCCCAGCGCGTGCCGGATTGAAACGGATTCTACGTAGTTGAGTCCAAGCGTTGGCCTACGAAATCTCGCAGTCCCCATAGTACTGGGAAGGAACCAAGTCCCCCGCGATTATAGTATGACGGCTGTGTGCGGACGAACCGTCGGGAGTGACGACGGTTACTTGGACTGCGCCCGAAACGAGCGGTTCAAGAAAGGTGATGCCTTCAGAACCCTGCGTAGCAAACACTTCACTCACGCCGTTGTTGCCGCGCAAGAACGCATCACCTGTGAGCGTATCGAAGGTAAATTCGAGCGAGAAATCTTGCACCTCACGCATTCCGCCCGGCTCCGCCATGAGTTGGTAGTCGCAGATATAGCGGGTGGAATCGCCCCAACATGGAAGACCGGCCCAAGCAACTGCAACAGACAAAGCGATTTTGAGGTGGAACATTGCGAGCGTCCTTTTGCGTTCCTGGCTGTCACTCAGTTACACGTTTGCGGCGCGCCTTCGGCAACAGTCTCTCGCCAATTCGCGCCAAGGGTCTGTCGCGCATCAACAGCGATCATTCAACGTCACAGATGCGACAGAAGGGAACCGCTATTCCGAAAACACAAACTCGAACACCGAGTCGTCGCCCAATTGGGTGCTTTGAATGGGCTTGCCACTTGCGACGGTGAGGCCCTCTGCAAAACGACGCCAGTCCTCTTCGTG
>JAJDOB010000303.1 GCA_022340385.1 Rhodobacter sp. | reverse complement strand
CTTGCCGTAGAATTCCAGCACCGGCCGGCCGACGCTTTCGAACAGGCCATACCCGATCCAATAGCCCAGCAGCCCGCCCAGAACCGACGCGACCATGGCCACGCCGGCGATCACGAAGGCACGGCTGGGGCGGGCAATGATCATCGGAATCATCAAGATATCGGGTGGAATCGGGAACACCGAGCTTTCGACGAAGGCGACGATCGCCAATGCCCAAAGCGCATGGCGTGACTGCGCCAGCGTCAGTGTCCAGTCATAAAGCCGCCTGATCATGCCTGATTTCGCCTTTTTGCCGCCCATACGACATGACTTGTGCGCGGCGTCAAGCTTGGCCTTGGCGGCAGCGCGCAGTATCGTTTGGCCAGGTTTCAGGAAAGGTCCGGCTCATGCGGTGGAAAGGTCGGCGCGGCAGCGCCAATATCGAGGATCGGCGTACGCGCCGCGGGGCGGCAGGTGCGGGGGTGCAACTGGGCGGCGTCGGTCTGCTGGCAGTGCTGGCGATCGGCTATTTCCTGGGGGTCGACGTGACGCCGTTGCTTGAGGGCGGCGCGGGCGTTTCCGGCACGCCCGGCGAATCCGTGGAACTGACCGAGGCCGACCGGCAGGCCGGCGAATTCGTGTCGGTCACGCTGGCGGATACAGAAGAGGTCTGGACACAGATCTTTCGCGAAGAATACGGGCGCAACTACCAGCCTGCCACGCTGGTGCTGTTCAAGGGCGTGACGCAGTCGCCCTGTGGCGGTGCCTCTGGTGCCACAGGGCCGTTCTATTGTCCGGGCGACAAGAAGGCCTATCTGGACACCGCGTTTTTCACCACCCTGTCGCAGAAGCTGGGCGCAAACGGCGATTTCGCGGCGGCCTATGTCGTGGCGCATGAAATCGCCCATCACGTGCAGGACGAGCTTGGCATTCTGGGCCAGGCCAACAAGGCCCGCGCGCAGGTGTCGCAGGCGGAATCCAACGCGATCTCGGTGCGCATAGAGTTGCAGGCCGATTGCCTGTCGGGGGTCTGGGCGCGGCATGCCGATGCCCGGTTCGGCAGCCTGGAACGAGGCGACCTGAACGAGGCGCTGAATGCGGCGCGCCAGATCGGCGACGACACATTGCAGCGCAATGCCGGGCGGGTGCCCCAGCCGCACACGTTTTCGCATGGCACGTCCGAACAGCGCAAACGCTGGTTTCAGACCGGGTTTGACAGCGGCAAGGCGGGGTCATGCGACACGTTCAACGCACCGCGGCTGTGAAAATTACACTTGCCGACGGGCGCGGCGGCGGCTAATTCGACGGTCGGTGGCCCGAGTGGCGGAATGGTAGACGCAGCGGATTCAAAATCCGCCGCCTTCACGGGCGTGGGAGTTCGACTCTCCCCTCGGGCACCAATAAATCAATGGGTTGCGGGGCATAGTTCATGTGGATTTCAAGCCGCCAGCCCTGACTGTAATGGATTTCGCGCCGGCGAATCCCGCCTGTTTCAGGGCGCGAACACCAGATCCGATACCGCCAGCGCCCGCTCGTTTTCGCCGCCGAACGTGGCGCGGACGCGCAGGTCGCCTTCGGCGGTGGTCGCCCGCATTTGCAGGGCGATGCGGAACGGCTCGCCCACGCAAAGCGGCGCCATGAACCGCGCCCGCAGCGATTTCAGCGCCAGTTCGGGCAGGGCAGCGGCACAAGACGGCTGCATGGTCGCGATCAACAGCAGGCCCGGCACGATCGGCGCGGCCAGCCCAAGCTGCGCGGCCTCGGCGGGATCGGAATGGATCGGATTGGTGTCGCCCGACAGCGCCACGTAGCGCGCGACATCGGACTGAGAGAATGTCAGGCACGATGAAAGCGCCAGCGCGCCCAGCGCTTCGAAATTGCGGAAACAGGTCGGCGACAGGCCGCTGATCTGATCGCGCTCAATGCAGCGCAACGCGGTGTCCAGCGTGACCGATATCTGCCCCGCCGCCGAGACATCGAAACGGAACCGGGTTGTGTCGGCGGTCTGGCTTCGCTCGCAAAAGGCCTGAAGCGGCGCGTCGAGCGGCAAATCCGCCTCATAGGTGACCGCCTGGAAATCCTGAACCAGAATGTCGCCCGGTTCGGCAACCGGCATTCCGATTCGGGCCTGAACCTGCGGGTCGGCGAACAAGAGCGCAGGCGCAAGATAGGGCAGGCCGGGCAGGGGTGCACCGCTGATCGATGCGATCAGATCGGCCAGTCCCGCGGCCAGGCTGGCGCCCAGCCCGGCGGGCAGATCCATCGTGCCGTTCACGACTCTGGCAGGGCGAAGACCAGCGAGGCGTTGATCCCGCCAAAGGCAAAGCTGTTGGACAGGCTGAACCGCGTCTTGATCGGGCGGGCGCTGCCGACAACCGGTTCAAACCCGACTTTCGGGTCGAATTCAGAGAAATTCAGATTCGGCGGGGCCAACTGGTCGCGCAGCGCGCCGATGCTGACGATGCTTTCCAGCGCGCCGGCCGCGCCCAGCGCGTGGCCATGCACAGGTTTGGTCGACGAAACCGCCAGCGCATTGAAATCATCGCCGAACACCCGCCGCATCGCCTCTGCCTCTGACACGTCGTTTGCCACAGTCGCGGTGCCATGCGCGTTGACATAGCCGATGTCGGCCGCGGTCACGCCCGCGTCGGCAATGGCCTTGGACATCGAGGCCGCGGCCCCGACCGGATCGGGGCGCAGCAGATCACCCGCGTCGCTGGAGGTGCCGTATCCGACGATCTCTGCCAGCACGGTCGCCCCGCGCGCACGCGCGTTTTCCAGCGTCTCGATCACCAGGATGCCGGCGCCTTCGCCCAGCACCATGCCATTGCGGTCGCGCGAGAACGGGCGGCAGGCATCCGCGCTCAGCACCCGCAGGAATTCCCAGGCGCGAAACACGCCGGGGACCACGCAGGCCTCGGTTCCGCCGGTGATGCAGGCGCGCATGATACCGGCCTTCACCATCTGGTAGGCAAGCCCGATCGACTGCCCGGCGGAAGAGCAGGCAGTGGAATTGCAATAGACCGGTCCGGTCGCGCCCCAGGTCATCGAAATCCAGGATGCGGCGGCATTGGTCATGATCTTTGGAATGCAAAGCGGATCCATCCGTTCGCCCTCGGACCGGTAGAACCGCCAGTAATTTTCATCCAGTGTCTGCGCCCCGCCAAAGCCAGAGCCGACGATAACGCCGAAATCCTCGCCAAAATCATCCGCACCAAACCCGGCCTGCTGCACGGCTTCCTCTGCGGCGACCAGCGCGAATTTGGAAACCCGGTCCTGCATGCGCGGGCGCACATGCACCGCATGTTCGGCCAGCATGTCATCGGACACAAAGGCCGCGTGGCCGACTTTCTGATCGGGAATGCGTTCGAAATCGCATGTGGCGACACCGGTCACGCCGTCCCGTGCGGCCCGCCACAGATCTTCGGCGCCGGCGCCACATGCCGACAGCGCACCCAACCCGGTAATGACAACGCGGTGCGATCCCATCATTCAGTGGTTTCGGCGGTGATCTTTTTGGTGGCCAGGGTCAGCAGATCCTGAACCGTTGTCAGATCTGCCATTTCATTGTCGACCGAAATGTAGATGCCGTATTTTTCCTCGATCGCCATCAGGATCATCACGAAATCCGCGCTGGCAATATCAAGGTCTTCCAGCTTGGCATCCGTCCTGAGTACGGCGCGATCCACCATAGCCTCTTCGGCGACGAGATCCAGCAGTTCAGCTTCTAGCTGTTTGTCATCGACGTCGTCGTTGCGCATGCGCCATCCCCGCGTAATAAGGTTCGCGGTATTAGAGGCAATTCAACCGGGAAAGCAACCCAAGTGGCCCAATGGTCTGACAATCCCGGCATGATCGGCATACGCTCGCTGCTGTTTCACATCGCAAGCGTGCTGGTGACGCTTGTGTTTCTGCCGCTTTACCCGCTGATTCTCGCGCCGTTCCGGGTCGGTTGGCCGGTATTGCGCAGCTACGTACACGCGCAATTGTGGCTGTTGCGCACGATATGCGGGCAAACCTATGAAATCGAAGAGAACGGGAATCTGCCCGACGGCCCCTGCATTCTGGCCTCGCGGCACGAGGCGCTTTGGGAAACGCTGGTGCTGCCGATCCTGCTCGACAATCCGGCGGTGATCCTGAAAGAGGAAATCTTCCGCTATCCGCTGGCCGGGCGAATCGCCCGCAAGCTGGACTATATCGGGGTCGATCGTGGCGGCTCGACCGAGCGGACAAAGGCGACGTTCGACGCCGCCCGGCAGGCCGCCGCCGACGGGCGCCGGGTGCTGATCTTTCCCGGCGGCACCCGCAACCCCGACCATCGGTTCCGGGTGCAGGGCGGGGTCGTGGTGCTGTATCGCGCGCTCAAGCTGCCTTGCGTGCCGATTGTTCTGAACAGCGGCGACTTCTGGCCCCACGGCAGTTGGAATCGCTGCCCGGGCGTGATCCGGATCCGGGTATTGCCCGCGATTCCGCCGGGTCTGCGCAGCAACGATTTCCTGGCGCAACTGACGCAGGAACTGGCCATGCCGGCCTGAAACCGGCGATCCGGGGTCGCAATCGGACCCCACAATGGGCGGGAATCACGATTTAACTGGGGCAACAGCAGGAGGTCACGTTGGATTTCGGACTGAGCCAGGAACAGGAGATGATCGTTTCGACGGTGCGCAGCTTTGTCGAGGCGGAAATCTATCCGCACGAGGATCTGGTCGAGCGCACGGGCGAAGTGCCCGCCGAAGTGGCGCAGCAGATCCGGCGCAAGACGATCGAACTGGGCTTTTACGCCTGCAATTTTCCCGAAAGCGTCGGCGGCGCCGGCCTAGGGCATGTCGATTTTGCTCTGGTGGAACGCGAGCTTGGGCGCGGCTCCATGGCGCTCAATCATTTTTTTGGCCGCCCCCAGAACATCCTGATGGCCTGCGAAGGCGATCAGCGCGAACGCTACCTGCTACCGGCGGTGCGCGGCGAACGCATGGACGCGCTGGCGATGACCGAACCAGAGGCGGGCAGCGACGTGCGCGGCATGCGCTGCACGGCGATTCGCAACGGTGGCGACTGGGTGGTGAACGGAACCAAACACTTCATCTCTGGCGCGGATCATGCTGATTTCTTTATCGTTTTCATCGCAACCGGGGTTGACGAGACGCCCAGGGGGCCAAAGAAACGCATCACGGCGTTTCTGGTCGATCGCGGCACGCCCGGTTTCGCGGTGCGCGACGGCTACCGGTCGGTCAGCCATCACGGCTACAAGAACTGTATTCTGGAGTTTGACGATTGCCGGCTGCCGGATGCCCAGGTTCTGGGCGAGGTAGACGGCGGCTTTGCGGTGATGAACGAATGGCTTTACGCAACCCGGATCACTGTCGCCACGATGGCCGTCGGCCGGGCGCGGCGCTGTTTCGACTATGCCCTGAACTACGCCGCCGAACGCCGGCAGTTCGGCCAGCAGATCGGCAAATTTCAGGGCGTCAGCTTTCAGATCGCCGACATGGTCACCGAAATCGACGCCGCCGACTGGCTGACGCTGGCCGCCGCCTGGCGGCTGGATCAGGGTCTGCCCGCCAATCGCGAGATCGCCTCTGCCAAGCTGTACGCCAGCGAGATGCTGGCCCGCGTCACCGATACCACGCTGCAGATCTTCGGCGGCATGGGGCTGATGGACGATTTCCCGATCGAGCGGTTCTGGCGCGACGCCCGGGTCGAGCGAATCTGGGACGGCACCAGCGAAATCCAGCGCCACATCATCAGCCGCGACTTGCTGCGCCCGTTGGGAGCGTAGGAAATTCCATGCCTTCGGCACGGATATTTTCGACGCGACGATGCAACGGACGGTTCGGGATTTGTCGCCCTGCCGTTCACGCAGCGCAGGTGAGGACACCGATGACCCTGCAAGTGCGCCGTCCGTCCGGGCCGGGTGCCGGTTGATGGGCCGCGACCTGTCCCGAATCCTGCGCCCCAAATCCATTGCCGTGATCGGCGGTGGCGCGGTGGCGCGCCATGTGATCGGAAATTGCGCCGGGATCGGGTTCACCGGCCCGGTCTGGCATGTACATCCCACGCGCGGCAATTTTGCCATGCTTTCCGATCTGCCGGTGCCGCCGGATGTCGCGTTCGTCGGTGTGAACCGTGCCGCGACAATCGGGATCGTGGCGGCGCTGCGCGATATGGGGGCGGGCGGCGCGGTTGCCTATGCCAGCGGATTTCTGGAGGCAAGCCGGGAACTGGACGATGGCGCCGATCTGCAGGCGCGGCTGCTGGACGCAGCGGGCGCGATGCCGCTGATCGGGCCGAATTGCTACGGGTTTCTGAACTACCTTGACGGGGCCGGGCTGTGGCCGGACCAGCAGGGCGGCGTGCGGGTTTCCTCTGGCGTGGCGATCATCACGCAAAGCTCCAACATCGCGATCAACCTGACCATGCAGAAGCGGGGCCTGCCGCTGGCGTATCTGGTGACGGCGGGCAATCAGGCGCAGACCGGGCTGGCCGAAATCGGCATCGGCCTGCTGGACGATCCCAGGATCACCGCGCTGGGGCTGCATATCGAGGGCATCGGCGATATTGCCGCCTTCGAGGCGCTGGCGGCGGCGGCGCGCGCCAGGGGCAAACCGCTTGTGGCGCTGAAGGCCGGACGTTCGGCCCAGGCGCGGGCGGCGACGGTTTCGCATACCGCATCGCTGGCCGGCAGCGCGGCGGGGGCGGATGCCCTGCTGGCTCGGCTGGGCATTGCGCAGGTCGCATCGCTGTCGGTGCTGCTGGAGACGCTGAAGCTGCTGCATGTCGCCGGGCCACTGGCATCGAACCGGATCGGGTCGATGTCCTGTTCGGGCGGCGAGGCCAGCCTGATGGCGGATGGCGCGGTGTCGCGCGATCTGGAGTTTCCACCGCTTGACACCGCCCAGAAATCGGCGCTGCGGGCGGCGCTGGGGCCGATGGTGGCACTGGCCAACCCGCTGGATTATCACACATATATCTGGACAGACACGCCGGCGATGACCGCGACTTACAGCGCGATGATGCTGGGCAATCTGGGGCTTGGCGCGGTTGTGGCGGATTTCCCGCGTGCAGATCGCTGTGCGGACGCGGACTGGGAACCGGTGATCGACGCGGTTGTGGCCACCGCGCACGCCAGCGGCACCCCGATGGCGATTGTCGCGTCCCTGCCGGAAACCATGCCGGAGTTGACCGCGGCGCGACTGATCGAACTGGGCATCGCGCCGATGTGCGGGCTGGACGAGGCACTGGCGGCGTTCGAGGCGGCGGCGTGGCTGGGACAGCCGCGCGGCGCCGCGCTGCCGGTCCTGATCCCGGGCGACCCCGTCGCCCCGGCCGTGTCAGGCGAGGCAGAGGGCAAGGCCGCCCTGGCGGGATTCGGGCTGGATGTCCCGAGATCGGCACGCGCCGCGTGTCTGGACAGAGTTGCAGAAATCTCCCGCGCTGTCGGCTATCCGCAGGTTCTGAAGGGCGAGGGGCTGGCGCACAAGACCGAGGCCGGCGCGGTGGCGCTGAACCTGTCGACGGCGGCGGATGCCGAAAAAGCCGCCCGCGCGATGCCTTGTGCCAGCTTTCTTCTGGAGGAAATGATCACCGGCACGATCGCGGAACTGCTGGTCGGGGT
>JAJDOB010000294.1 GCA_022340385.1 Rhodobacter sp. | reverse complement strand
CGCATCGACGAGGCGGAACTGATCGACGACGAGGCACATGCCGACATCCGGCTGCTGGACGCAGAGATGCGCGCGGACGAGGTTGTCGGCCCCTATCTGGCGGATGCGAAACCGTCGCAGAACGGCCCGGCCCCGGTACATTTCCGCGAGGATTTTCGTGCGCGCGGCCCGTCGAACTATGCCCACGGCAAGAAAGCGGATGGCAAACATGTATGAATACAATGACTTCGACGCGGCATTCGTGCGCGAACGCACGGCCCAGTTCCGCGCCCAGGTCGAACGGCGCATCGACGGCTCGCTGACCGAGGACGAGTTCAAGCCGCTGCGTCTGATGAACGGGCTGTATCTGCAACTGCATGCCTACATGCTGCGCGTGGCGATCCCCTATGGCACGCTGAACGCGGCCCAGATGCGGCAACTGGCGATGATCGCGGAACGCTGGGACAAGGGCTATGGCCATTTCACCACGCGGCAGAACATCCAGTACAACTGGCCGCGCCTGCGCGACGTGCCGGACATGCTGGATGCGCTGGCCGATGTGGGCATGCACGCGATCCAGACCAGCGGCAACACGGTGCGCAACGTCACGGCCGACCATTTCGCCGGGGCGGCAGCCGACGAGGTCGAGGATCCGCGCCCCTATGCGGAGCTTTTGCGGCAATGGTCGACCGATCACCCCGAATTCCAGTTCCTGCCGCGCAAGTTCAAGATCGCCGTGACCGGGTCACCGATGGATCGCGCCGTGACACGCGCGCATGACATCGGCCTGCGCCTGGTTCGGCGCGGCAATGAAACCGGGTTCGAGGTGATCGTGGGCGGCGGCCTGGGCCGCACCCCGATGATCGGCAAGGTCATCCGCGACTTCCTGCCAAAGGCCGATCTGCTGCCCTATGTCGAGGCAATTGTCAGCGTCTACAACCTGCTGGGGCGGCGCGACAACAAGTACAAGGCGCGCATCAAGATCACCGTGCACGAACACGGGCTGGAACACATCCGCGATCAGGTCGAATCGCGGTTTGCCGAGTTGCGGCCGCAATTCGCCGGCGTCGATCAGGCGTTGCTGGCCGGGATCTCGGCGCAGTTCGCGCGCCCGTCCCTGCCGGCGGTGTCGCTGGCCGGTTTTGAACGCGCGTTCAATTCCGATCCTGTGTTCCGTTCATGGATCGATACCAATGTGGCCGATCACGCGGTTTCAGGCCACGCCGTCGTGTCGATCTCGCTGAAGGCACATGGCGCGACCCCGGGCGATGCCACCGCCGCGCAGATGCGGGTGATGGCGGATCTGGCGCAGGATTTCGGCCATGACGAGTTGCGCGTCAGCCACGAGCAGAACATCGTGCTGCCCCATGTTGCCAAATCCGCCCTGCCAGAGATCCACGCGCGGCTGAAGGCCGCCGGTCTTGCCACCGCCAACATCGGGCTGATCAGCGACATCATCGCCTGCCCCGGCATGGACTACTGCGCGCTGGCCACGGCACGCTCGATCCCTGTCGCGCAACAGATCGCGACACGATTCGACGCGTTGAAACTGGAACATGACATCGGGCCGCTGAAGATCAAGATTTCGGGCTGCATCAACGCCTGCGGCCATCACCATGTCGGCCACATCGGCATTCTTGGCCTCGACCGTGCCGGTGTCGAAAACTATCAGATCACGCTGGGCGGCGACGGTGGCGCGGACGCGGTGATCGGCGAACGCGCCGGACCGGGCTTTGCCTATGACCAGATCGTGCCCGCGATAGAGCGACTGATCTACGCCTATCTCGACCTGCGCGAGACGAACGAAGAGACGTTCCTGCAATGCTATCAACGCCTTGGCGCAGCCCCGTTCAAGGCCGCGCTCTACCCGGCAGAGGAGAAAGCCCATGCCGCTTGAAGCCCCGCTTGCCCCGGTTTCGGAACGCGTCGCCGATCTGAACCACCGCTATCGCCATCACGGCGCCACCGATGTTCTGCGCCATGCGCTGAGCGACCCGATGGTCGGGCGCATCGCGCTGGTCAGCGCCTTTGGCGCGGAATCGGTCGCGCTGCTGCACATGGTCTCGGTTCTGGATCGCACCACGCCGGTGCTGTTCATCGACACCGAAATGCTGTTCCCCGAAACCCTGGCCTATCAGACCGAGGTGACCAGGGCCCTGCGGCTTGCGGATGTGCGCATTCTGCGGCCAGAGCGCGAACAGCTTTTCCTGCGCGACCCGGATGCCTTGCTGCATCTTGCCGATCCCGATGCCTGCTGCACACTTCGCAAGGTCGAGCCGCTGCAGAAAGGGCTGGACGGATTCGACGCCTGGATCACCGGGCGCAAACGGTTCCAGGGCGGCACACGCGCCGGGCTGGAGTTTTTCGAGGCCGACGGCAATCGCATCAAGGTCAATCCGCTGGTGAACTGGTCGAAATCGGATGTGCAGGACTATATCGTCAACAACCGCCTGCCCCGCCATCCCCTGGTTGCGCGCGGCTTTCCTTCGCTTGGCTGCCGGGTCTGCACCGCCTCGGTCGATCCCGGAGAGCCGGATCGCGCCGGGCGCTGGCAGGGGCAAGAAAAGACCGAATGCGGGATACATTTCGCGCCTGCGGGCTGACCCCGGGGCGCGCCTGCCCGGCGGGAAACGAGACTGAATGACGCCGGCAAACGGCAGGAGAGATGCGATGAGTGTGATTGTGACCGACAGCGGCTTTGCCGCCGACGACTGGGCCGGCGACGTGCTGGACCTGGCGTCTGACGCCGACCCCCAAGATTACCGCGACAAGATCCGTTCGGCGGCGATGATCCGGGTGGATTTTCCCGGCTTCGCCGACGGGCGCGGCTTTACCATCGCGCGCCGGCTGCGGCTGATGGGCTTTGCCGGGCGGCTGCGGGCGCGCGGCCATGTGATTGCCGATCAATACGCGATGGCCCGGCGCGCCGGGTTCGACGAGGTCGAAATCGACCGGGATCTGGCCGCACGCCAGCCGGAACCGCAATGGCGCGCGCGCGCCAACTGGCGGGCCCACGACTATCAGTCGCGGCTGCGGGCCCGCGCCTGACCTTCCAAATCACCATCCGAGACGCTAGACAAGGAGCGGCGCAACAGCGCCGTAGCAGGACATGACGCTAGAGATGAACATTGCCGATCAACCCGCGAAAGCGGTGAAAACCCTGCCCGATGCGCAAGTCGTCACCGAGGTGCAGCATTACACCGACCGGCTGTTCCGGTTCCGGGTGACCCGGCCGCAATCGTTGCGGTTCCGGTCGGGCGAATTCGTGATGATCGGGCTGATGGGCGACAATGGCAAGCCGCTGCTGCGCGCCTATTCCATCGCCTCGCCCGCCTGGGACGACGAGCTGGAATTCTACTCGATCAAGGTGCAGGATGGTCCGCTGACCAGCAAGCTGCAACATATCCAGGTCGGCGACGAGGTGATCCTGCGGCCCAAACCGGTCGGCACGCTGGTGCATGACGCACTGCTTCCGGGCAAGCGGCTGTGGTTCTTTTCGACCGGCACCGGGATCGCGCCGTTCGCCTCGCTGCTGCGCGAGCCGCAGACCTACCAGGATTATGACGAGGTTATCCTGACCCACACCTGCCGCGACGTGGCAGAGCTGAAATACGGGGCCGATCTGGTTGCGGCGATCCGCGCGGACGAGATGCTGGCCGAACTGATCGGCGAAGGATTTGCCGAAAAGCTGCGCTATTATCCGACGACCACGCGCGAACAAAGCCCAAAGATGGGCCGGATCACCGATTTGCTGCGGGACGGCACGGTGTTTGCCGATCTGGGAATCGACACAATCGACGCCGGGCATGACCGGGCGATGGTGTGCGGGTCGATGGGGCTGAACACCGACATGAAAGAAATTCTCGAAGGGTTCGGGCTGCGCGAAGGCGCGAATTCGGACCCGGCCGAATATGTCGTGGAAAAAGCCTTCGTCGGGTAAAATACGGATTTTTCAATAAAAAAACCCGCGCAAACCAGGGTCCGCGCGGGTTCTTTAATTGCGGTCGTTGCCGGTTTACAGACCCAGCGCCTGTTTCGCCGCATCCAGTGCGGATTTCAGCAGTTCCGGGTTGTCCTTGGCCTGGTCGATCGCAGCCTTGATCGCGGTTTTCTGAACCGCGCTAATGTCTGAATCGTCGATAAGGGTGTTGACCTTGTCGAGGTCGAAACTCTCGACACTGAAGACATCGCCGGCGGCCTCTTCGACGGCTGCCGTGGCGGTATCTCCGGCGGCGGCTGTTGCGGCTTCGGCCTCTGCCGCAGCCTTTGCGGCGGCTTCCTCGGCGGCCATCGCGGCGGCTTCGGCTTCGGCTGCGACCTTGGCGGCTTCGTCAGCGGCCATTGCCTCGGCTTCGACGGCGGCCTTCGCGGCCTCTTCGGCGGCCATTGCCTCGGCTTCTTCAGCAGCCTTCGCCGCAGCTTCGGCTTCCTCGGCGGCCTTCATCGCGGCTTCTTCCTCTGCGGCTTTGGCAGCGGCTTCTGCCTCTGCGGCGGCCTTGGCGGCAGCTTCCTCGGCCGCTTTCGCTGCGGCCTCGGCCTCGGCGGCGGCCTTCATCGCGGCTTCTTCTTCTGCGGCCTTGGCGGCAGCTTCGGCTTCGGCGGCAGCCTTGGCGGCGGCCTCCTGTTCCAGCTTCATCGCCATTTCGGCGGCAGCCTTCTGTTGCGATTGGTAATAGGCATAGCCGCCCCCGCCAATTACGACGACGATCAACGCGATGATCCATTTTTTGTTCATCGAAACATTCCCTGACTTTTTGGTCTGCATTCACATTCTTGCACGATTGCGCCCTGATGCGCCCGCAATAAATCAGTTTCAAGGGCAAAACACGCGGCAGATCGCTTATTTGACCGCAAAATTAGGTTGAATCGGCGTGCCGCCACTCGTATCTTAGGCACTCGCATTTCAGGCAATGATCAAAGGATAACCGCCATAGCCCGCAGACCCCACAACGCCCCGCCGCAACGTGATACAGGACCCCGCGTCAACGAACGAATCAAGTCAGACGAAATCAGGCTCATCGGAGCAGAGGGCGAGAATGTAGGCGTCGTGACACCGCAACGCGGCATGGCTTTGGCCGAAGCGGCCGGGCTGGACCTGGTGGAAATCTCGCCAAACGCGGCTCCGCCGGTCTGCAAGATCATGGATTTCGGCAAGTACAAGTACGAAACCCAAAAGCGCGAATCCGAAGCCCGCAAGAAACAGAAGATCATCGAGGTGAAAGAGGTCAAGTTCCGGCCCAACACCGATATTCACGACTACGACGTGAAGATGCGCAACGTGTTCCGGTTTCTGGAAAACGGCGACAAGGTGAAGGTGACGCTGCGCTTTCGCGGTCGCGAGATGGCGCATCAGGATCTGGGCCGGCAACTGCTGGAACGGGTCGCGGCGGACACCGAAGCGGTCGGCAAGGTCGAAAACATGCCAAAGATGGAAGGCCGCCAGATGGTCATGATGATCGGGCCGGCCAAGTAGGCGCCAATGGCCGCCCCGACCAGCACGCATGTCGCGAAATACCACGCCGGAAATGTACCCGCCGCGGCGGACGGGCGGCTGTTTTCCGACGTGTTCCTGCGCAACAGCCCACCGCTGATTGCCGCCCTCGCTCCATTGCTGGCAGGACGCTGCGGCACGGTGCTGGAAATCGGCGCCGGCACCGGCCAGCATGCCGGGGCCTGCGCCCTGGCATTCCCATCCCTGACCTGGCAGGCGTCGGATCCCGACGCCACGCATCGCGCCTCTGTCTCGGCCTGGGCGGCGCATTTGCGGCTGGCCTCGCCGCCGCCAATCGCGCTGGACGCGGCCAGCGACTGGGCGACGCTGCCGGAGATTACGGGTATTGCCCCGCTGACGGCTGTGGTGGCGATGAACGTGATTCACATCGCGCCGTTTGCGGTTGCCGAAGGCATTGTTGCGGGGGCCGGTAAATCACTTGCGCAAGGCGGCCTGCTGATCTTTTACGGCCCTTTCAAGGTGCACGGCGCGCATATCGGCGATGGCAACGCGGGTTTCGATGCCGGGTTGCGCGCCGACAATACCGAATGGGGCCTGCGCGATGTTGCCGAGATCGAGGCGCTTGCCCGCCCCGCCGGGCTGGAGTTCGCCGCGCTGCAGGCGATGCCTGCCAATAACCGCCTGTTTGTCCTGCGAAAGACCTGATCGGCGGCGGGAAATCCCGCGTTCAAACCGCCCGTGCGTGGAAGTGTTGCCTGGCGATTGCGTCCCAGAGCGCAATCCGAAAACTGGGAACCGGTTTTCGGAATGAATTGCGCGCAAGAACAAAAGGCTGGAGCGGCCCCACCGATTCACATTGAAAGGACGCCGCCCTAGCGTTTTTCGCGCGGGTGCGGGCGCGCCGGGCTTTCCTTCAGCAATCCGCCGACGCCCATCGCGGCGATATCGTCATCGCTGACTTCCAGCCCGCAAACCACGCGTTCCAGCACCCAGTCTGCCCCGTTCAGCGCTGGCGAGCGGGCGCACCCCGGCAGCCCGATCACCGGCCGCCCGCCCTGTGTACCCAGAAACAGCAGGTTGCCCGGATCGACCGGCATCCCGAACCGCGTCACCTGCCCGCCCGCCGCGCGCACCGCTTCCGGCGCCACATCGTGGGGGTCGGACGTGGCAGAGGCCGTGAGAATCAGAACCAGATCGGTTTCGGCGGCTGCGATGGCCTGCGCAATCGCGTCCTCGGTGTGGGCGACATATACGACATCACAGGTCATGAAGAGCGCCTGCAAACGTTGGTATATCGCCCGGTGGCCGACCTCCTTGTCGCTTTCGGCAATCTTGGTGACGATCAGTTTCGCCGTCCGCATCGCCACCGGGCGCATTCGCATTGCCCCGCTGGCTTTCGCGACCGCCAGTTTCAGGCTGGCCTGATCCACCGCATATGCGATGATCTTGACCGTACCCACCAGATGGCGCCGATCGGTGGTTATTACCACCTGCCAGGGGCGCGCGGTCGCCAAGGTTATCATCGGATCGACAGCATTCAGCGCGCGAACCCTGGCGACATCGACATCCAGAACGCCCACCACATCCGCATAGATATTTACCCTGCCGGTATGCGCCGCCGCCAGATGCAGCCCGGCAGCCGCCGGATCCGGCACCAGCGCCCTGGCGATGCCTGTCGCGGCTTCGTCCTCGGGGACATCGGTTGCAGCCAATCGTGCGACGGTGACCGAGGTGTGCCCGGCCCGCGTCAGCGCGGCGACATCGTCAGACGTCAGCACCTTGCCTTTACGAATCCGCGATCCATCGGCGGCCAGCGAATGCGCCAGAATGGCGCCTTCCGCCTGTGCCACCGGGACCGGTCCGAATTTCATGCGCCCTGCCGCAGCACCTGGGTGATCTGCGCCATCACCGAGATCGCGATCTCGGCGGGGGATTTCGACCCGATATCCAGCCCCACCGGCGCATGGATGCGGGCGATATCGGATCGGCCGAACCCCAGTTCGGTCAGCCGGTCCACGCGTTTGGCATGGGTGCGCGTCGATCCCAGGCACCCCAGGTAAAACACGTCAGAGCGCAGGGCGGCGACGATCGCCGGATCGTCGAGTTTCGGATCATGGGTCAGCGTCACCACGGCGGTGCGCGCATCCAGCCCGCGCGCGGCCAATGCCTCGTCCGGCCAGTCATGCAGGATGGTTTCACCGGGAAAGCGCGCGGCGGATCCGAATGCCTCGCGCGGGTCGATCAGCACCGCGTCATAGCCCGCCAGCCGGGCCATCGCCATCAGCGGCTGGGCGATATGCACCGCGCCGACGACCGCCATGCGCAACGGCGGGTTGTGGATCGCCAGAAACACCGACGCCTCGAATCCGGATTTGTCGGACCGGAACCGCGCGGCAATGGCATCGCCCAGATCGGCGTCGGTCGCATCGCTCAGCCGGCGTTCCCAGGTTTCGGTATCGACCACATAGGCGACTGCGCGCCGCTTTTCCCGCGCGGCGCACAGGCGGGCCAGCACATCGTCCGGCAGGGCCGCGCCGACCGGCTCGACCATCACCCGGATGGTGCCGCCGCAGGCCAGCCCGACCGCGAAGGCCTCGTTGTCGCTGACGCCGAATTCAAGCATCCGGGTCTTGCCGTCGTCCAGCGCATCCATCGCCTCGACCACCACCGCCCCCTCGACGCAGCCGCCGGAAACCGACCCGGCAATCTCGCCCTCGCCGCTGATCGCCAGCTGGCTGCCTACCGGCCGCGGCGCAGAGCCCCAGGTCTGCACGACCGTCGCCAGCGCCGCCCCCTTGCCCGCGCGATGCCAGCCAAGGGCGATTTCGGGGATATCGTCGAAACCATCGCTCATGTCGTTGCGGTCATCCTTGTCAGAAAGCAGTTGTTGCGCGCCGATCTGACATCAACATAAGCCACCCGCGCGTCCTTTAGAACCATTGATGCATAATCTTCCAGCCGGTCGACCCCGACGATCGTCCCGGTTCCGTAGACGATGCGGTGATCGGGCGAATACCCTTTCAGCAGGTATTCGGGCGAGGTTGTCAGGATCGGCGGGATACCCGGCCCGCGCCAGGGCGCGCAGGGCTTTTCGCACAGAAAGATCGGGCCGGTCTCTGCGTAGGGTTGCAAGGTCTCGAACGGGCGTGCGGCGAGGATCAGCATGGCTTCGCCTTGCGGGATGCCGCGCAGACAGGACCGGCAGGGATTTCCGGCCCCGTCCGACACGTCGCGCTCGGCGGGCAAGCCGTTGGCGTCCGGCCCGCCGGCCCGAATCGCATCGACGAAACCTTGATCATAGGCGTGAAACTGGTGTGGCATTGCTGGCCTCCGGGTGTTCTTCATGGCGCGGCCAGAATGCCCGAACCGGCCGGCCCCAGGCGACCCGCATCCTGCGCTTTGGGCCCGACCGGAGCTTCGGATGCCAAGGCGCGACAAAAAAAAGCACCCCGCGCCGACGCGGGGTGCTTTTGAGTTCTTCTGCGGCACAGCCTAGCGCAACAGGGGCGTGATCCGGCGCACCATCGCACGGCGATTGGCGCGTTCGGCCAATTGCGTCGGGACCAGCAATTCAGACTCGCCATAGCCCTGAATGATCATGTTTTCGGGCGGGACGTTGAAATATTCGGTCAGCGCCAGGGCGACCGATTCCGCCCGCCTGTCGGACAATGCCAGGTTATAGACCGGGTCGCCGATCGCATCGGTGTGGCCTTCGATCAGGAACAACTCGTCCGGGTTCTCCTCGATGAATTGCGCCATGGCCTGCCCGAGGTCGAACAGTTCTGCGGCCTCCTCGGCTGCAATCGCGGCAGAGCCGGTGGCGAAATTGATCGATTCGATGCTGATCTCCGGCATCAGCGCCCGCACGGGTTGCAGTTCACGCACCTGACGCAGCGAAAAGCGTCGTTTCAGATCGCCCGAAGCCTCGGCGCGCAGGGCCCGGCGCAGCGCTTTCTCGTCCCCGACAGCGCTGGCGATGACGCGTTTGCGCTGTTCGGGCAGGTCTTGCAGAATCACCGGTCGGGTTTCTTCGGTATCGTCGATCAGCACGATGCGTTTGCCGGCCTGGGTGATACGCTCGCGGCGCAGGACACGTCCGGACGCGTCGGTGATGGTGACGATTTTCGACCCGTTCGCGCGGGTGACCGTACTGCGGGTAGAGCCGTCGTCGAAGGTTTCGGTGCGCACCTGCGACCCGGGCTGGCGCAACAGCGTATCGTCGTCGCGCAGCACCCGCAGATCGCCGTTTTCACGGCGCACGACCACCCGGTCACCACTGTTCTGAACAACCTCGGACCTGTCGTTCAGGATCGCGCCCAAGGCAACCAGACCGGCCGCCCCGATTGCAAATTTTCCCAGGTTTGACAGGCCCTTGTCACCGCCAGACCCGCCGGAGACTTCGGCGCGCGGCGCCCCTGGCTTGGCAAAATCCTCGTCGCTGGACCGAGAGTTTTCTTCTGTCACGACCATTTCCTGCACCACGCTCGGACGGGGTGCATTTTCGGAATCGGCCTCGGCGGCAACCGGGGTGTCGCGGCCATTGTCGGCTGTTTCCGCCATCGCCGCGGGCGCGGGCAGCACCGATGGCAAGACCTTGGGTTTTTTCACACGGGCGGGTGCGGCAACCGGCTGGTCGGCTTCGGGCGCCGGTTTGGCCGCGGTTTCTGCCGTGTCCGCCATTGGCACAGGCGAGGGTTTGGCAGCGGTTTCCGCCGTCGGTACGGGTGACGGCTTGTCCGCCGGGGCGTCGGTCTCTGCTGTGGTGTTCTTGTCGTTGTTGAAATCGTCGCGCAGCCGCAGACGCCCGCGACCACCGATACAGACCTCGCCATCGTCGGCACCGGCCCGTACCATTTCCGCCGTGATCTCGGGTTCTCCGCGAAAGGCCTTCTTGCCCAGCGTGCCGGCATCGACCGCCTCTATCCCGTCGCGGCAGCCCTGAACCATGATGCCTGCGAGATCGGCAAAAGGCTGTGCCTGTCCCGGCGCCGCAAATCCCATGCCTGCCGCGAAGGCAAGCGCCGTGGTGCGGCCCATTAACGTGTTACGTGTCATTTACTGTCATCCCCCTTTGGGAAGTTTCTTGCGGGTCTGCCGACTAACGCACCAGAAAACCGGAAGTTCCAACACCCAATGACTGTCGCAGTCGGCGAAGAACCGCCGTCAATGCGCAATCAGCCCTCTTTCAAGAGCCGCATCAGGCGGGCTTTTTCGCCCATGTCATCGGGCGAGGATATCGCATCCGCCAGCGCTTGCAGCGAGGCGATATTGTGGCCGGCGCGAAAACTGTCGACATGCGGCAGCATCGCCATGATGCCCTTGGCCTTCGGCGCAAAACCATCCCAGCGCAGAAGCGGGTTCAGCCAGATCAGGCGACGCGCGCTGAGATGCAGGCGCTCGATTTCCTTTTCCAGCAGCCCGGCATCGTCGCGATCCAATCCGTCGGTGATCAGCAGGACCACCGCGCCCTGCCCCAGCACCCGCCGCGACCAGTCGCGGTTGAACCTGTGCAGGCATTGCCCGATCCGGGTGCCGCCCTCCCAATCCTGCGCCTCTGCCCCCGCCGCCGCCAGCGCCGCATCGACATCGCGCTGGCGCAGATGCCGGGTGATATTGGTCAGCCGGGTGCCGAAGGTGAAGGCATGCACCTCGGCCCAGCCCGCGCCCTTGGTGTTGCTGACCGCGTGCAGGAAATGCAGCACGGCACGGGAATATTGTGACATCGAGCCAGAGATATCGCACAGTGCGATCAGGCGCGGCCAGCGGGTGCGATGGTTCTTGGTCGCGAAATCATGGACTTCGCCGCCCCGGCGCATCGCGTTGCGCATCGTCGCGCGCCAGTCGGGGCGCGGCCCGAAGGGATCGGCGACGGTGCGGCGGGATTTCAACGGCTTGACCGGCAGCGTCAGCCGCGCCAACATCCGCTTTGCCTCGGCCATTTCCGCCACGCTCATCTGTTCGAAATCGAGGCTGCGCAGGCGTTCCTCGCTGGAAGCGGTCCGCGACGCGTCGATCTCGATCTGTACTTCTTCGGACTCTGACGTGGCCGCCTCGGGCAGGTCGCGCTCTACCCCGTCCAGCAGCGCCTCGGCGGCGCGCTTTTCGCCGGCGCCGGCGCGGCGATCTTCCTGCGCGCCGCGCACGGCGGGCAGCATCATGGACATCATATGTTCCAGATAGCGTGGATCGCGCCAGTAAAGCCGGAACACCTGGGCGAACACGGCACGATGTTCCGGACGGCTGACGAAACAGGCGTGCAGCGCCCAGTAGAAATCGGTTTTCGAGGTGAAGCCCGCGGCCTCGACCGCGCGGATCGCATCCAGCAGCCGCCCCGGCCCCACCGGCATCCCGGCCTTGCGCAAAGCCCGCGCGAACCAGGTGATGTTATGGGTCAGCTTGCCGTCTTCGGGGATATCGAGCCGCGCGTATTCAGGCACTGTTCACCGTGGGGGCCGCCGCCCACACCCCCGGGATATTTCCGGCCGGAAGAAGGATCATGCCGGCGCCAGTTCGGCGCGCACCTGATCCAGGATGCGCTTGGCTTCTGATCCCTGCAGGCGCTGAATGTCGTCCTGATATTTCAGGATCGCACCCAATGTGTCGGCGATAACCTCTGGCGACAGCTCGATCACGTCCAGCGCCAGCAGGCATTTGGCCCAGTCGATGGTCTCGGCCACGCCGGGTTTCTTGAACAGATCCTCGGTGCGCAGCGCCTGCACGAACGCCACCACTTCACGGCTGAGGCTTGCAGAGGCCTCGGGCGCGCGGGCCTCGAGAATTTCGATTTCGCGGTCGAAGGTCGGATAGTCGACCCAGTGATACAGGCAGCGCCGTTTCAGCGCGTCATGCACCTCGCGGGTGCGGTTGGATGTCAGGATCACGATCGGTGGATGCGGTGCCTTGACGGTGCCCAGTTCCGGGATCGTTACCTGAAAATCGCTGAGCGCTTCCAGCAGGAACGCCTCGAACGGTTCATCGGTGCGGTCCAACTCGTCGATCAGCAGCACCGGCGGGCCGCCGACCTGCGGGCGCATGGCCTGCAACAAGGGACGTTCGATCAGGTAGTCTTTGGTGAACAGTTCGGATTTCAGCGCGTCGCGGTCGGCGCCGCCGGTCGCCTCTGCGGTGCGAATCGCGATCATCTGGGCCGGGAAGTTCCATTCGTAGACCGCACTCGCCGCATCCAGACCTTCATAGCATTGTAACCGGATCAGGCGCCGCCCCAGACCCGCGGCCAGCGCCTTG
>JAJDOB010000275.1 GCA_022340385.1 Rhodobacter sp. | reverse complement strand
GAGCGGCGTCCTTTCAATGTGAATCGGTGCGGCCGCTCCAGCCTTCTGTTCTTGCGCGCAATTCATTCCGAAAACCGGTTCCCACTTTTCGGATTGCGCTCTAGGTTCTGACGGAGAACGCAAGATTTCCCGGGATCGCCTGTCCGGCCCCGACGTTCGGGTAGCTCAGGTAAATGTCCCGGTAACCCGACCCAGCAACATGAAGGCGCGCGCGGTGCGGCTGTCGCTGAGTTGTGCGATTTCGGCGTCGCTTGCCGTGGCTTCGAACCCGGCGAACGTCTTGTCGAACAGGCGCAGGAAATGATGCACGGCATCGCGGAACACCGGATCCTGGCGCATCCGCCCGGCGGCCAGCGCCAGACAGGACCGGTCGCGCACCCCGCCAAGTCCCGCAATCGCGCGCCCGCGTTCACCCTTGGCGAACTTGCGCCAGATTTCGGGGCGCGCCCGGTCGGGGCGCAGGTCGTCCATGTAGATGCCGTCATGGCTGAGCATGGTCAGGACGTCCTGGCTGGCCTGCACCAGCTGCGCGGTCTGGCGGTCATGCAGTGCCCGGCGCAGGGCGCGGAACCCTTCGCGGTCTTCGGCATTCTCGGGGAAGTTCAGCGCGCGCACGAAATCAGAGATATTGACCGGCTCGGCCAGGTCCTCGGCAGGGGTGCCCAGGGCAAGCTTGCCCTGTTCCTGCGCCGCCGCGGTCTGGGGCAGGGCGGATTTGTCGGCCGACAGGGTCGCGGTTTCGGCGCGCATCGAGGTGAAGGTGGCAATCGTGCTTTCGGTCTTGCGCTGGGCGGCGGCGATTTCTTCCAGCTTGCGTTCGACCGAGGGCTTGATGCCGTCGCCCGCCTTCTGGCTTTGCACATAGGTCTGGCGCATGGCGTCGATAGCGGTTTGCAGCCGCGCCGATTCCTCGCGCATGATCCGGCTGGTCTTGGCGGCGGTGGCGGCGATCCAGATCATCGCCACCGGAAGGAAGATCGCCATCAGCGTCATCACGAACTGCATCGAGCCAAGCTGCGCCGCGCCGCTGCGATCGGTGAACAGGAAGAGCCCGGCCATGGCGATGATCCAGACCAGCGACAGCACGATGGCTATCACCTCTGCCGAACTGATGCGCGGCTGCGCATCCTGTTGGCGATAGATTCCAAGATCGATCGGCGGCTTTTGCTGTTGGTCTGACATTCGGCTTTCTGGTGCCTTTGGGGCGCGGAGATTCTGGCGCCTAGATATAGGCGATGCTCAGGACCTCATAGCTCTTTTCGCCACCCGGGGTGCGCACTTCGACGCTGTCGCCCTCTTCCTTGCCGATCAGGGCGCGGGCCAGCGGCGACTTAATGTTCAAAAGTCCGTGCTCGATATCGGCCTCGGCCTCGCCGACGATCTGATAGGTTTTTTCCTCGTCGGTGTCCTCGTCGACCAGTTTGACGGTCGCGCCGAACTTGATCGCGCCTTTCAGCTTGGCGGGGTCGATCACTTCTGCCCGGGAAAGTATGCCTTCCAGCTCTTTCACCCGGCCCTCGATGAACGACTGCTTTTCGCGCGCCGCGTGATATTCGGCGTTTTCCGACAGGTCGCCATGCTCGCGCGCCTCTGCAATCGCACGGATCACGGCCGGGCGTTCGACCGATTTGAGGGTCTTCAACTCGCCGCTGAGGGCGCTGTGGCCCGTGCGGGTCAGGGGGATCTTGTCCATGTCGGGCATTCCGGCAGATGTGGCGGGTGTCGTCAAGTAAGTCCATCTAAGTCAGTCCCGCATCGGGAAATGTCAAGCGGTCGTCGATTTCCCGCCCCGGCCTTGTCAGGCGCGGACGACGGGATATGCTGAACCCCATCGGTTGAGGAATTGGTGAAAGCGGCCTGCGCCAACGGGGGCGGGGCGGGCCGGTAAGGAGAAGGGTTCGTGTCATGTTGAAACAGGTTCTTTGCGCCTTGTCGGTGGTTCTGGCCGGGCAGATGGCGGCGGCGCAGCAGATATCCGCCGTGGCGGTCAGCCCGGACGGGGCGACGGTGATGGTCGCGGGCGACAATCGGGTGCTGTACACGGTCGATGCCGCCACGCTGGACGTCACCAGCCGGCGCTATGTGCCCGAACAGATTCGGTGGATGCAATACAGCAGCGACGGCGACACATTGTTCTGGCGCACCCAGGAACGCACCTTCGCCGCCGTCGGGCTTGGCAGTTTCAAGACCCGGTTCAGCGCCGAGAACATCAGTTCGGTCGCCTATGCGCCGGGTGCCAGCCGCCTTCTGCTGCTGGAAAACAACTACAAGGGCGGCGTGCTGCATCTGTTGGCGGCGCATAACGGCAAGAACGTGCTGAAGCTGGAGATGCCTGAGTTGCGCACAGAGGATGCCACGATCAGCGACGATGGCGCCACGGCGCTGTTGCTGACCAATTCCGAAAGCTCGGACGCCGAGGAAAAGGCGCAGCCGGGCAGCGATCTGAAGGGCCATGCCAAGTTCGAGTTCCGCCAGCAGCACGATGGCTATATCTCCAAGATCGTTGCGGTCGATCTGAAGGCCGGGACATTTGCAGTGGCCAGCAGCTGGTATCGGATCAGCAATCCGTCGCAGGTGCGGATGCTGGGCGATGCGGCGGTGTTCGTGAATTCGGTGTCCGACAGCGGAACAGTCGGGGCGGACGGATCCAGCCGGTTGCTGGACCTTGGCGAAAGATTCTCCAGCCACATCCGGATCAGCGATGACGGCGAAAGCATCGTGATGTCCAGCGGGCGCGATGTTGCCGTGCATCCGCTGGCGGATGGCGTGGCCGGCGCGCCGGTGCGAGAGCTTGAAGCAGACGATCTGCCGGGCCCGTCCGAACGCGTCACTGCGATGGACGAGGCGGCAGACGGCACGCTTTACCTTGGCACCAGCGGCTACCGGCTGTGGAAGGTCGCGCCGGGGGCCAGCGAGGTTCAGGCCGCCCCGGTGTTCTGAACACGGCTGCCGCACCCGGTGGACGTGCCGTGATGGGCCCGCCCCGGTGCGGCGGGGCCCTGCCGCGATCAGCTGGAATAGCTGACAATCTCGAATTCGACACCGTCTTCGGCGTCGAAATAGAACCGCCGGCCGGGTTCATAATCGGCATGGCTGCCGGTGGTGTACCCGGCCGCCTTGACCCGCGCTTCGGTCGCGTCAAGGTCATCGACGACAAGCGCGACATGGTTCAGGCCGCCACGCGTCGAATAGGTATCGACCGGTTCCGCGGTTGCGGCGGGCGGCGCATACAGCGCCAGATAGCTGGCAGTACCGCCGACATGAACGGTATGCCCGCCGTTGATCGCCGCGCCCTGCCAGCGGATTTTCCAGCCGAACACCTCGCACAGCCAGGCGGCGGTCCCGGCGGGATCGCTGACGGTGATGTTCGCGTGTTCCAGAATTGCTTCGGTCATTTGGGTCTCCTTTTGATTGATCTGAAATCACCGTAATTCCTCAAGCCAACTTTAGGTCAAGGGTTATTTTTCGCCCCGCGATGGCGGTCTGCGACGATCTAACGTCGCGTGGCGATTGACCGTGCGTGGCCCGGCAATTACGAGGTTTCGGGACAATGGCGCGAGATGCGCCCCGAAGGGGAACTGGTATGGCCGAGATCACACGCGAAGCGATGGAATATGACGTTGTAATCGTGGGCGCGGGGCCTGCGGGGCTGTCGGCGGCGATCCGGCTGAAACAACTGGACGCGGATCTGAACGTTGTGGTTCTTGAAAAAGGGTCCGAGGTCGGCGCGCATATCCTGTCGGGTGCGGTTCTGGATCCCTGCGGGCTGAGCGCGCTGATCCCCGACTGGAAAGACCGTGGCGCGCCGGTCACGGTGCCGGTGAAACGCGACAATTTCTATTTGCTGGGTCAGGCCGGCAAGGTGCGGATCCCGAGTTTCCCGATGCCGCCGCTGCTGAGCAATCACGGCAACTACATCGTGTCGATGGGCAATGTCTGTCGCTGGATGGCCGAGCAGGCCGAGGCGTTGGGTGTCGAAATCTTCCCCGGCATGGCCTGTTCCGAACTGGTCTATGGCGAAAACGGTGAAGTCAAAGGCGTGGTCGCCGGCGAGTTCGGCAAGAATGCCGACGGCAGCCCCGGCCCGAATTACGAACCCGGAATGGAACTGCACGGGCGCTATGTCTTCCTTGGCGAAGGCGTGCGCGGGTCGCTGTCAAAACAGGTGATCGCAAAATACGATCTGGCCCGCGATGCCGATGTGCAGAAATACGGCCTGGGCATGAAGGAAATCTGGGAGATCGACCCCGACAAGCATTCCGAAGGCACCGTGACCCATACGATGGGCTGGCCGCTGGGCAAACGCGCCGGGGGCGGTTCCTTTATCTATCATCTTGACAACAATCAGGTTTACGTCGGTTTCGTTGTGCATCTGAACTACAAGAACCCGTATCTTTCGCCCTATCAGGAATTCCAGCGCTTCAAGCATCACCCGATGGTGGCCGACCTGCTGAAGGGCGGCAAGCGCGTTGCCTATGGCGCGCGCGCGATCTCCGAGGGCGGCTGGCAGTCGATGCCACGGGCTGTATTTCCGGGCGGGGCCTTGCTGGGCTGTTCGGTCGGGCTGGTCAACGTGCCGCGCATCAAGGGCAACCACAACGCGATGCTGTCGGGCAAGGCGGCGGCAGAGGCCGCGTTTGCCGCGATCGGCGCCGGCCGGTCCGGCGACACGCTGGACGACTACGATGCCGAACTGCGCCAGGGTCCGGTGGGCAAGGATCTGAAGCGGGTGCGCAATGTCAAACCGTTGTGGTCAAAGCGCGGGCTGCTGGCCTCGCTGACCGTGGGCGGGTTCGACATGTGGACCAACAACCTGTTCGGCCTGTCGCTGCTGGGCACGCTGAAGCACGGCAAGACCGACGCCGAGGCGACCGAGACCGCCGACAAGCACAGCCCCGTCGACTATCCCAAACCCGATGGCAAACTGTCCTTCGACCGGCTGACCAACGTCAGCTTTTCGTTCACCAACCACGAGGAAAGCCAGCCGGCGCATCTGACGCTGAACGATCCCACTGTGCCGATTGCCATCAACCTGCCGAAATACGCCGAACCCGCGCAGCGCTATTGCCCGGCGGGCGTTTACGAGGTGGTGGAAAAGAACGGCACGCCGGAATTCGTCATCAACTTCCAGAACTGCGTGCATTGCAAGACCTGCGATATCAAGGATCCCAGCCAGAACATCACCTGGACGGTTCCGCAGGGCGGTGACGGGCCGAATTACCCGAATATGTAAAGCTTTCGTCATGTTGTGGCGAAATTACGCGCGCCACATTGCTAGACTGAGGTTTCAGGGCTAGGTTGCACCGCATCAGAAAGATGAGGCAAAGCGCAGTGCAACTCCGTTCCATTTTCAGACTTCTCACCGTGGCCAGCGTCGGTCTTGGCATTGCCGCACCGGTTCAGGCGCAAGGCGTGTCGGGGTCGTATCTGGCGGCGCGCCATGCCAGCCTGTTCAGCGATTATCGCGCGGCGGCGGATTACTATGCGCGCGCCATCCTGCGCGATCCAAGCAATCCGGCGCTGATGGAAAACGCGATCATGGCGTATCTGGGGCTGGGCCAGGTGGACCGCGCGGCAGCGGTGGCGCGACGGCTTTTGTCGGTGGGGGCGACCAGCCAGGTCGCCAACATTGCGCTGCTGGCCGATGGCATCAAGCGCGAAAGCTATGACTCGGTGATCGCGGATCTGGATGCCGGCCAGTCGGTCGGCCCGCTGGTGGACGGATTGCTGCGGGCCTGGGCACAGCTTGGCCAGGGCAACATGACCGAGGCGCTGGAAAGCTTTGACACGGTCGCCACGACGCAGGGCATCGAGATTTTCGGGCTGTATCACAAGGCGCTGGCGCTGGCGCTGGTCGGTGATTACGAGGGCGCCGAGGCGATCCTGTCAGGCCGCGCCGATGGCACGCTGCAACTGACCCGGCGCGGGATCGTCGCGTATGCGCAGGTTCTCAGCCAGCTGGAACGCAACGCCGATGCGATCGAACTGATCGACAAATCCTACGGCGAGAACCCCGACGCCGCCGTGCTGCAGCTGCGCGCCGCGCTGGAGGCCGGCGAAACCTTGTCCTTCGACGCGCTGCGCAATGCCAACGATGGCGCGGCAGAGGTGTTTCTGGTGGTTGCCGGCGCGCTGAACGGCGAGGCGGCGGATGGCTATACGCTGGTCTACAGCCGGGTCGCGGAATACCTGCGCCCGGGTCATGTCGATGCGATCCTGCTCAGCGCGTCGCTGCTGGAACAGCTTAACCGCTATGAACTGGCCACGGAAACCTATCAGAAGATCCCGCGCGACAACCCGGCTTTCGATAACGCCGAAATGGGCCGCGCCGAGGCGCTTCGCAAATCGGACAGGACCGATGAAGCCATCGAGGTGTTGCAGCAACTGGCGCTGGCCAGGCCCGACAATCCGGTGGTGCACACCATGCTGGGCGATACGCTGCGCGGGGTCGAGCGGTATGACGAGGCGACAATGGCCTATGACGCGGCCATCGCGCTTTATCCCGATCCGCAGCGCGCCCAGTGGATCGTCTTTTTCGCGCGTGGCATCACCCATGAACGCAGCGACCGCTGGGACCAGGCAGAGGCCGACTTTCGCAAGGCGCTGGACCTGAATCCCGGCCAGCCGCAGGTGCTGAACTACCTGGGCTATTCCTTTGTCGAACTGGGCACCAATCTGGACGAGGCGCTGGCGATGATCGAAGAGGCCGTCGCCGGGCAGCCGAATTCGGGCTACATCGTGGATTCGCTGGGCTGGGTACAGTTTCGCACCGGCAAGTATTCCGATGCCGTCGGCAACCTGGAACGCGCCACCGAACTGATGCCGGTGGATTCGGTGGTCAACGATCATCTGGGCGATGCCTATTGGGCCGTGGGCCGCAGGATCGAGGCCGAATTCCAGTGGCGCCGGGCGCTGTCTTTCGAACCCGAAGAGGCAGAGGCAACCCGGATCCGGCGCAAGCTGGAAGTCGGGCTGGACGTGGTCCTGCAGGAAGAAGGCGCAGCCCCGATTGAACTTTCCGCGCAAGACGGTTGAAGCCTTTGCCCCGGCCAAGATCAACCTGACGCTCCATGTGACCGGGCAGCGGGCGGATGGCTATCATCTACTGGATTCGCTGGTGGTGTTTGCCGATGTGGGCGACAGGGTGTCTTGTGTGCCGTGCCCCCGGACGATCCTGACCCCAGTGGGGCCGTTTTTGGCCAGCGTTCCCTGTGACGGGACAAATCTGGTCCTGCGGGCAAAGCAGGCCTTTGCCCCGGATCAGACCGCCGAAATCTGGCTGGAAAAGAATCTGCCGCCCGCCTCTGGCATTGGCGGCGGGTCTTCTGATGCGGCAGCCACCTTGCGCGCACTGTCAGAGGCATTCGATCTGCCGCTACCGCCGCCGCAAGATTTTGCTGGCTTGGGCGCGGACGTGCCGGTTTGCCTGCTGGCCCGCCCGACACGTATTCGGGGAATTGGCGAGCAGTTGGACGCGGTGCCGAATTTGCCGCCGCTGCATATGGTGCTGGTCAACCCAGGTGTCGAGGTTCCGACGCCCGGCGTTTTCGTGGCGCTTTCAGACAAGACAAACGCGCCGATGCCAAAGGACCTGCCAGATTTTACCGATACCGCCGCCCTCGCGCTTTGGCTGGGCGCACAGCGTAATGATCTTGAATTGCCCGCCCGCGCGATTGCACCAGCTATCGGTGTGGCCCTCAGCGGAATCAAGCAGACAGATGGCTGTTTGCTGGCACGGATGTCAGGCTCTGGTGCGACCTGTTTCGGACTGTTCGCCAGCCGGGTCGAGGCCAATAAGGCCCGCGATCAGCTTGCAAAGGCGCATCCCGATTGGTGGATCAAATCCGCGTCATGCTGGAGCCTGTAGCACATCGCCGTTTCGGACTTGATCCGGGACTTCCTGCTGTCGGCCGGGGCAGAGGCCCCGGGTCAGGCCCGGGGCGACAAGGGGGCTAGCTGACCCGTGCCACCACGTAATCCACGATGTCGTGCAGCATGTCGCGCATCTCGTGCGGTGGCAGGGTCAGGATCGCGGATTTGGCCTTGCTGGCCCAGGCAATCGCCACGGCGCGGGTGTCGTCCATCGTTTCATGGCGCGCCAGCAGCGCCAGAGCCTGTTCAAGATCGCCGTCGCGCTGGTCGCCCTTTTCGATGGTGCGCCGCCAGAACGCGCGCTCTTCGGCATCGGCCAGCGCCACCGCCTTGATGACCGGCAGGGTCAGCTTGCGCTCGCGGAAATCGTCGCCGACATTCTTGCCGGTGGCCGCGGCGTCACCGCCATAATCCAGCAGGTCGTCGACGATCTGGAACGCGATGCCCAGGGCATCGCCATAGTCATGCAGGGCCCTGACCTGATCCTCGGGCGCGCCCGCGATCACACCGCCAACTTCGGTGGCCGCCGAAAACAGCGCCGCGGTCTTGCCGCGCACGACCTGAAGATAAACGCCCTCGTCCGTCGCCAGATCCTGCGCCGCCGTCAGTTGCAGCACCTCGCCCTCTGCAATCGTGGCAGAGGCGTTCGACAGGATGTCCAGCACCCGCAACGATCCGGTTTCCACCATCAGCTGAAAGCTGCGCGAAAACAGATAGTCGCCGACCAGCACGCTGGACTTGTTGTCCCACAGCAGGTTCGCGGTGGGCCGCCCGCGCCGCTGGGCGCTTTCGTCGACGACATCGTCATGCAGCAGCGTCGCGGTGTGGATGAATTCGACCGTGGCCGCCAGATGCACGTGATAGGGGCCGTCGTAGCCGCACATCCGCGCCGCCGCCAGCGTCAGCATCGGGCGCAGCCGCTTGCCGCCCGCCTCGACCAGATGCGCGGTCACTTCGGGGATTCGGGGGGCGTGCTCGGATGCCATGCGGGCCCGGATCAGCGTGTTGACCGCGTCAAGATCGCCGGCCAGCGCCTTTGCCAGCGCCTCCTGAGGTTTGTTCTGCGTCTGGTCCAGTCCCATCACCGATCTGTCAGCCCCCTCGACAAAGCCGGGTGCTTCCCCCTACATCACAGATATGAAAGAGCTTTTGCGCACCAACGATCCAACCGTGATCGCCTATGCCACCGCCCTGCTTGAGGGCGAGGATATAGACTGCTTTCCGATGGACGTCCATATGAGCGTGCTGGAAGGCTCGATCGGGATTCTGCCACGCCGGTTGCTGGTGGCGGATCGCGATCTGTTCATTGCAGAGGCAATTATGCGCGACAATGACATCGACCTTGGGCGCTGACGCGGGCCTGACGCAGGATGCGTTTCTGGGTGGCCGGTTGAACATCTGGCAGCCCGCGAACGGCTATCGCGCCGGCGTCGATCCGGTGTTTCTGGCCGCCGCCGTTCCCGCCTTGCCCGGGCAGAGCGTGCTGGAACTTGGCTGTGGCGTCGGGGTCGCGTCGCTGTGTCTGCAACATCGGGTCGGCGGGCTGGACCTCACCGGGCTGGAATTGCAGCCGGACTATGCCGATCTGGCACGCCGGAATGCCGCGGAAAACCGGCTGTCGTTCCGGGTGATCTGCGGCGACCTTGGCGCGATGCCGGGCGAACTGCGCGCGCTGACCTTCGATCACGTCATTGCCAATCCGCCCTATTTCGACCGCGCCACCGGAACCCGGGCACAGGACACGGGCCGCGAGACCGCGGTCGGAGAGGGCGCGCCGCTGGCACGCTGGATTGACGCCGGCGTGCGCAGGCTGGCCCCGAAGGGCCATCTGACCCTGATCCAGAAAGCCGGACGGCTGCGCGATATCCTGAGCGCTGTCGACGGGCGGCTGGGCGATCTGCGGGTGCTGCCGCTGGCGCCGCGCGACGGTCGCGACGCAGAGCTTGTGATCGTAAGGGCCCGCAAGGGCGCCCGCGGCGGGCTGCGGCTGCTGGCCCCGATGATTTTGCACGACGGCGACCGGCACGTCCGCGATGGCGAAAGTTACCGCGACCCGATCGGCGCAATCCTGCGGACAGGTGCCGAATTTCGCGTCGATTGGCGATAATCCCGCCGCGCATTAAGGTTTGATTTACGTCTGAACGTAACAGTTGGGTGACAAGTGACTTTTTTTGTGCTGCACTGCGTGCACACACATCAGATAGGAGGATGAGCATGACCTTGAGTTCGCATTTGCAGGAACTCCGGCGCAAACATGAAACCCTGTCAGAGAAAGTCGAAACGGCCCAACGAAATCCGGGCACTGACGACATTCATCTTACCGAACTCAAGAAGCAGAAGCTTCGTCTCAAGGAAGAAATAACCAGGCTTGCGCGGCACTAGCCGGACACGGCCTGTCCGCGTGAACTGGACCGGGGCCAGTCCCGGCCGGCCGAAGGGCTGGCCGGGCAGAATGTGCGGCGCATGTCGCCGGGCAAACGCTTGGTCCTTTGCATCCGCCGGAACATGTAGATCCCGCCGCAGACAAAGCCGGCAGGGCGCAAGGCCTTAAGATATAATGACAAAATGATTCGCCGTGGGGCCCCCGTGCTGCGAAACGCCGTATGGCAACCACCGGCCCGCAATCCGGAAGATGCGAACCGGTTGACGGGACGCCGCCTTACGGTTCGCCGGATTTCACGATGTGGCGGTCCGCATCGAAGCGCCGCATATCGGCGGTTTCCGCCAGCATCCAGTCCAGGAATGCCTTGACCTGCGGTCGGGACTCGGCGCCGTTCGGGCACACGAACCGGTAATGTGAGTCATTGGTCAGCGCCAGCGCGAAAGGCGCAACCAGCGCGCCGTCGGCCAATGCGCCAAATGCCAGCGATATCCGGCCCAGTACCACGCCGCCGCCCGAAAGCGCCGCGTCGATTGCATGGTCGGGCTGGCTAAGCACCGGGCCGCCCCTTGGCGCCGGATCCAGCCCGGCGGCGGCGAACCAGTGATCCCAACCCGGCGGTGGATTTACGAACGCGGTTTCATCATGATGAAGCAGCACCGCGCGCGCCAGGTCGGATGGCGCGCGGATGGTTCTGGCAAGCTCTGGCGTCATCATCGGGGTCAGCCACTCGTCGATGATCGTTTTCGAGAAATAGCCCCGGTCCGCGCCCGGTCCGAACCGGATCGCAACGTCGATCTCATCGCGTTCAAAATCCATCATGCGCAGGGACGCAGAGAACCGCAGTTCGATTTCCGGGTGGGCCTGGGCAAATTTGAACAGCCTGGGCGCCAGCCATTTGGCGGTGAAGGCGGGCCCCGCGGTCACGGTCAGCGTCATTGTCTCGCCGACCCGGCGCGCGGCGCGCCAGCCGGACCGCAAGGCGGCGAATCCCTTGGATGTGGCGGGCAGCAGGGCGCGCCCGGCCTCTGTCAGGTCGACGGCACGATTGAGCCGGCGAAACAGCGGCTGGCCCAGATGTTCCTCCAGCGATTTGATCTGGAACGACAGCGCCGCCGGCGTCACGTTCAACTCGGCCGCGGCGCGGGCGAAACTCATGTGCCGGGCGGCGGCCTCGAAGGCACGCAGGGCAGTCAGCGGGGGCAGGCGGTCGACCATCTCACACAAGTATATCTTAACTGAAGGATTGAAAAGTCTCGTTTGTCGGCAGTCAAACAATGGAACATACAGGTTTCAGTTAAGAAAAACCTGACATCGTGGAGAGCTGAGATGTTTGAGACAAACAACACACCCCGCAACCGGACAGCCTATCAGAGGGCCCACGAGGAACGTGCCGAGGCGATCCGCGCCGCGTTTCGCTGGGCGTTCCACATCCGGCGGCACTGACCCGCGCGAGTGGCATGAAAAAAGGCCGGTCCCCGATGGGGCCGGCCTTTGTCGTCAGGCTTGAAGGAATGGTCAGACGAAGAACTGCCCGCCATTCGCCGAAATCGTCGAGCCGTTGATGAAACCCGCGTCGTCAGAGGCCAGGAACACGACCGCACGCGCGATCTCTTCGGGTTCGCCCAAACGGCCAGCGGGGATTTGCGCGATGATGCTTTCGCGTACCTTTTCCGGGACCGCCATGACCATTTCGGTGGCGATATAGCCCGGGCAGATCGCGTTGGCGGTGATCCCGGCCCGCGCGCCTTCCTGTGCCAGCGATTTCACGATGCCCAGGTCTCCGGCCTTGGTCGCCGCATAGTTGACCTGCGCGAACTGACCCTTCTGACCGTTGATCGAGCTGATCACGATGACCCGGCCGAACTTGCGCTCGCGCATGCCGGGCCAGATCGGGTGAACGGTGTTGAACACGCCGGTCAGGTTGGTGTCGATCACCTCTGACCACTGCTCGGGGGTCATCTTGTGGAAGGGTGCATCGCGGGTGATGCCGGCGTTGGCGACGACCACGTCGATCGGGCCGATATCGGCCTCGACCTTGGCGATGCCCGCCTTGCTTTCCTCGTAATCGGCAACGTTCCACTTGTAGGTCTTGATGCCGGTTTCGGCGGTAAAGGCCGCGGCCTTTTCATCATTGCCGGCATATGTGGCGGCAACGGTGTAGCCTGCGGCCTGCAGGGCCTTGGAAATGGCCTCGCCGATCCCGCGCGAGCCTCCGGTGACGAGTGCGTTTCGTGCCATGTGTATTCTCCCGTTAGAAAAGTGCTCTGGTAACTCTGTTACGCAGACAATGCGGAATGCGCAAGATTATTGCGCTTTGGATAAATCATTTGCCGGGGCACCGTTGCGGTGCCCCGTTCGCGTTTGGAATTTGCCCGGTGTTACGGGCGTTCCAGACACATCGCGACGCCCATGCCCCCGCCGATGCACAGCGTTGCAAGGCCCTTCTTGGCGTCGCGGCGCTGCATTTCGAACAGCAGCGTGTTCAGGATGCGCGCGCCCGAAGCGCCGATCGGGTGGCCGATGGCGATGGCGCCGCCGTTGACGTTCACGATCGCCGGATCCCAGCCCATGTCCTTGTTGACGGCGCAGGCCTGCGCCGCAAACGCCTCGTTGGCCTCGACCAGATCAAGGTCTTCGGGCTTCCAGCCGGCCTTTTCCAGCGCCTTGCGCGACGCGTAGATCGGGCCAACGCCCATGATCGACGGGTCAAGCCCGGCGGTGGCGTAGCTGACGATGCGCGCCAGCGGCTCGATGCCGCGTTTCTCTGCATTCTCGGCGCTCATCAGCAGGGCGCCGGCCGCGCCGTCGTTGATGCCAGAGGCGTTGGCGGCGGTGACAGAGCCGTCCTTGGCGAAGGCCGGGCGCAGTTTCTGCATGGCCTCGATGGTGGCGCCGTGGCGGATATATTCATCCTTGTCGACCACGATGTCGCCCTTGCGGGTCTTCACGACGAAAGCGACGATCTCGTCATCGAATTTGCCGGCCTTTTGCGCGGCTTCCGCCTTGTTCTGGCTGGCGACGGCGAATGTATCCTGGGTTTCGCGGCTGATCTGCCATTTTTCCGCGACGTTTTCGGCGGTCTGACCCATGTGATAGCCGTTGAATGCGTCCCACAGCCCGTCCTTGATCATCGAGTCGATGTATTTCATGTCGCCCATCTTGTGGCCCTGCCGCAGGTTGGCGACATGGGGCGACATGCTCATGTTTTCCTGGCCGCCGGCGGCCACGATGTCGGCGTCGCCAAGCTGGATATGCTGGGCGGCTAGGGCAACGGCGCGCAGGCCGGACCCGCACACCTGGTTGATGCCCCAGGCTGCCGATTCAATTGGCAGGCCGGCATTCACATGCGCCTGACGCGCCGGGTTCTGGCCCTGACCGCCGGTCAGAACCTGGCCCAGGATAGTCTCGCTGACGTCGGATTTTTCAACGCCTGCACGCTCGACAAGCGCGCTCAGCATGGCGGAGCCCAGATCATGGGCCGGGGTGTTGGCGAAAGCGCCGCCAAAGCTGCCGACGGCAGTCCGGGCCGCGGAGGCGATTACAACATTGGTCATTGGGGTTCCTCTGTATGGCTAAACGGTTGGGCCAAGCTTACCGCGCGTTTGCAGGCGCGAACAGGCCCCGGCCGGGATTATCTAATACAGGGGTTCATATTCGCTGCGGCGCAGCGATTCAAAGGGGCAGACTGTCTCAGGGCGGTCCGGGCGCGGGCGATGCCGGGCGCTGCTGGCGCGTCAGCCGGTCCTGCGCTGGTCGGGCTGGTGGACCCAGTGCGGTTTGGTGGTCGGTGCGCCGAAGTAGTAGCCCTGCATGCAATCAATACCGATATCGGTCAAAAACATCGCTTCTTCAGCGGTTTCGACATATTCGGCGACGGTAAACATCTCGAACTGGCGCCCGATGGAGATCAGCGCCTGGGTCAGCACCTGATCGTCGGGGCTTTTGTGGATGCCACGAATGAACTGGCCGTCGATCTTGAGAATGTCGAAGAAGAAATCGCGCAGATACCGGAAAGACGTGTATCCCGCGCCGAAATCATCCAGCGCAAAGGTGATCCCCTTGTGCTGCAGGTCGGCCATGAAGACCTGCACGATGTCGGGCATGACCATGGCCGACGATTCGGTGATTTCAAGGATCAGCCGTTCGGCAATCGTGGGCCCCTGCCGCAACCCGCGCATCAGCGTATCCATCCATCGCGGATAGCCGATGGAACGCGCCGACATGTTGATCGACAGCCGCAGCCCGGGGTTGGCATGCAGGGTGTCCAGCCCCTGTTGCAACGCCAGACAGTCGATCTGCCGTCCGGTTTCGCTGGTTTCGATGGCGTCGATGAAATCGCGCGCCGGAATCACCCGCCCGGTATGGTCGAGCACCCGCACCAGCCCCTCGTAAAAGGCGGGGCGGTCGGGGAGCGCGGTCTGCACGACGGGTTGGAACGCCAGCAGCACGTTCCGGTCGGCAATGGCGTTGCGCACCATCTGGATCGTGTCCGCATCGCGTTGACTGATCGCGAATGTCAGCGGGTCGCCGACGGCTTGCGCGCCGCGATAGCCCCCGTCATAACTGAGATCGGACATTCGATGTCTCCAATGTGTCGGGGCAACATGGGCCGCAATCCGTAAACATCGCGTGAATATTCGCGTTTCGTTCTAATTTTCGACAAACTGGAACGACATTGATAACCTTCTGGGGCGAAACGATAAAATGACAGAACGATGCGGCTGGTGCGGCGACGATCCGGACTACATTATTTATCACGACACAGAGTGGGGCGTGCCCGAGTGGGACAGCCGCGCATTGTGGGAGAAATTGATTCTGGACGGGTTCCAGGCCGGGCTTTCCTGGATCACGATCCTGCGCAAGCGCGAGAATTTTCGCAATGCTTTCAACGGGTTCGACCCGAACAAGATCGCCGATTGGGGCGAAAAGGATGTGCAGCGCCTGCTTGGCGACGCGGGCATCGTGCGCCATCGCGGGAAGATCGAGGCGACGATCGGCAACGCGCGCGCCTGGCAGAAAATAGAGCAGGAACAGGGGTTTGACCGGTTCATGTGGGATCGTGTCGGTGGCGCGCCGATCCAGAACCGCTGGCGGTCGCTGGCAGAGGTTCCCGCCGAGACCGACCTGTCGAAAGCGGTTTCAAAGGATCTGAAGAAGGCGGGGTTCCGGTTTTGCGGACCGACCATCGTCTATGCCTGGATGCAGGCCTGCGGGCTGATAAACGACCATCTGACCGGCTGTCACCGGCATGTGGACGTGGCCGCGATGGCGCAGACCCAACCGGATTGAACCCCGGCGGAACCGGATCGGAAATCCACCGGGTCGTCGGCGGATGCCACCGGCCTGGAGCGGCGTCCTTTCAATGTGCATCGCTGGGGCCGCTCCAGCCTTCTGTTTTTGTGCGCAATTCGTTCCGAAAACCGGATCCCACTTTTCGGATTGCGCCCTAGGTCTTGCCGAGCAGGTCTTGCGCCCTGGCCACCGTCACCTCGCCAGAGGCGGCCAGCGCGCGCGCCACGCGGTCCACTGCCGCGCCCGTCGCCCCGGCCAGAATGGCGATGTTGCGCGCGTGCAGCGCCATATGGCCCTTGTTGATGCCTTCGGTCGCCAGCGCGCGCAGGGCGGCCATGTTCTGGGCCAGACCGACGGCAGCGGTGACCTGCGCCAGTTCCGAGGCCGAGGTCACGCCCAGCAGCCGGATCGCGGCCTGCGCGGTGGGGTGGGTCTTGGTGGCCCCGCCGATCAGCCCAAGCGCCATCGGCAGTTCGATCCGGCCTTTCAGGTGGCCATCATCGCCAAGCTCCCAGCGGGTAAGCGATGTATAGCGGCCAGAGCGCGCGGCATAGGCATGTGCGCCGGCCTCGATCGCGCGCCAGTCGTTGCCGGTGGCCAACACCACCGGGTCGATGCCATTCATGATGCCCTTGTTGTGGGTGGCGGCGCGGTAGGGATCGACCAGGGCCAGCGCACAGGCCTCGACAATGCCCCGCGCCACCTGCGCCCCGTCCAGCGTGTCGGTGTGCAGCGCCTCTGGCGGGATATCGACGGACGCCCGGGCCAGCCGCAGATCTGCCAGATTCGACAGGATGCGCAGGCGGACCTCTCCGCGCGCGATCTGTTCGACCATCGGGGCCAGCGCCTCTGCCATCGTGTTGACCGCGTTGGCCCCCATCGCGTCGCGCACATCGACCAGGATGTGCAGCACCACCATCGGTCCGGCGGGGGTGTCGGGGAACAGATGAACCTCGATCCCTATGCAGCCGCCGCCATGGCGCACCAGCACCGGGTCGCAGGCATTGGCGGCTGCGATGATATCGGCCCGGGCGGCCAACAGCGCGTCGCGGGCCGTGGCCGGGTCGGCGGCGCGCAGAATCTGTATCTGGCCGCGCATGACCGGCGCGGTGGTTTCGGCGGCAAACCCGCCGCACCCCCGGACAATGCGCGCCATATAGGAAGCGGCGGCCACGACAGAGGGCTCCTCGACCGCCATCGGCACCAGATAATCGCGGTTGTTGACGGTGAAATTGGTGGCGATGCCCAGCGGCAGTTCAAACGTCCCGATGACATTTTCGATCATCCCGTCGGCAGTGCCGGACGGTAACGCCGGGGCAAAGCCAAGCGCCGCGGCGTCGGTCTGGTCAAGGCCGCGTGTGGCGGCGGCGCGGCGGGCATCGGGGGTCAGGGCGCGAAAGCCCGGCAGGCGCGAGTTGTCTGTCATCGCGCAGTGATAGCGCGACAAACGCGCGGGTGGAATGGCCCGTGCGGGCAAATTCGGCAGGCGGCACGAATTGCGAGACGTTGAAACCCCGCCGCGCGGAATGGCGCGCGCTCAGCTGCCGCCGGTGATCGCGGCGACGATGGCGCGGGCGCTGTCGCTGTCCCAGTCCGCGTCGCCGCGCAGGCGGGCGATTTCCAGGCCTTCGGGGTTCAGAAGAACCGTGATCGGCAGGCCGAGGACGCCCATGTCGCGCGCAAGCGCGGATTTGGGATCGCGGTATTTCGGCAATGCGTCGACGCCGATCTCTTCAAAGAAGCGCCGGATCGCGGCGGGCTGATTTCGGCCCGTGGCGATGGTGACGACGCGGAAATCCTTTCCGCCGAATTCCTTTTGCAGCGTATTCAACCCCGGCATTTCCTGCCGGCAGGGCGCGCACCATGTGGCCCAGAAATTCACCAGCACGTAGCCGCCTTTCAGGTCGGCCAGGGTCATTTCGCCCTCGGCCTCGTCCAGAAACGCGGCGTTTGACGTGGGTTTGGCCGCGCTGTGGAACAGCAGTTTCTTCATCGAGCCGTCGCGCAGGGCCTCGAGCGCGGGATCGGCCAGCGCGGCGTTTGCGCAAAGGACAAGCGCGGTGTAGAGGACGGCCTTGCGAATGAACGACATGATGTCCCTCCTTAAAGGGTGAGCGAGATGACCGACGACAGCCAGAATGTCCAGAACACGATGTGGGGCGGCCGCTTTGCCGCCGGGCCGGACGCGATCATGGAGGCGATCAACGCCTCGATCGGGTTCGACAAGCGACTCGCGGCCCAGGACATTGCAGGCTCTCGCGCCCATGCCGCGATGCTGGCGGCAACAGGTATCATTACCGATAGCGATGCCGAGGCGATCCGGGAAGGCCTGCTCACGGTGTTGTCAGAGATCGAGACCGGAACATTCCAGTTTTCCACCGCGCTGGAGGATATTCACATGAATGTCGAGGCGCGGCTGAAAGAGATCATCGGCGAACCGGCCGGGCGGCTGCATACCGCGCGTTCGCGCAACGACCAGGTGGCGGTCGATTTCCGGATGTGGGTGCGCGACCAGTGCGACGCGGTTGACGCCGCACTCGTCAGGCTTTTGCACGCCTGCCTGGCGCAGGCCGAGGCGGGCGCGGACCGGGTGATGCCGGGTTTCACCCATTTGCAGGTCGCACAGCCGGTGACATGGGGCCATCACATGCTGGCCTATGTCGAAATGCTGGGCCGGGACCGGTCGCGGTTTGCCGATGCGCGCATCCGGATGAACGAATCGCCGCTTGGCGCGGCGGCGCTGGCGGGAACGTCGTTTCCGATCGACCGGCAGATGACGGCGCAGGCGCTGGGATTCGACCGGCCCGCGGCGAACTCTCTGGATGCGGTGTCGGATCGCGATTTCGCGCTGGAATTCCTGGGCGCGGCAAGTATCTGCGCGATGCATCTCAGCCGGCTGGCCGAAGAGCTTGTGATCTGGTCGTCGGCGCAGTTCCGCTTCGTGACGCTGAGCGACCGGTATTCGACCGGGTCCAGCATCATGCCGCAGAAGAAGAACCCGGATGCGGCAGAGCTGATCCGCGCCAAGATCGGGCGGATCCTGGGGGCGACCGTCAGCCTGTTCACGGTGATGAAGGGTCTGCCGCTGACCTATTCCAAGGACATGCAGGAAGACAAGGAACAGGTGTTCGATGCCGCCGATTCGCTGATGCTGGCGCTGGCGGCGATGGACGGCATGCTGCGCGATCTGACGGCGAACACGGCGGCGCTGGAGGCCGCGGCGGCAACCGGATTTTCCACGGCGACGGATCTGGCCGACTGGCTGGTGCGTAGTTTGAACCTGCCGTTCCGCGAGGCGCATCACATAACCGGCGCGCTGGTGGCGATGGCCGAGGCGCGCGGCTGCGATCTGCCGGAACTGCCGCTGGCGGACATGCAATCGGTGCATGGCGGCATCACCGGGGCTGTCTTTGACGTGCTGGGTGTGCATAATTCGGTGGCAAGCCGGACAAGCTATGGCGGCACCGCGCCGGTGCGGGTGCGCGAACAGGTCGCGCGGTGGAAGGAGACCCTGGGATGAGGCTTTGGGCGCTACTTGTGCTGATCCTGCTGGCGGGTTGCGGCGTCGACGGGCCGCCGGTGCCGCCGGGCGAAGATAATCCGACGACGATTTCCGATCCCACCGAGATTTTTGGCGGCCGATATCTTTGAAATGACATGAATGCGGGGGGCGGGCATGTCGGGATTGCGGATGATCTACCTGGCGCTGGCGGTCTGGGGCGCGGTGCATCCGATGGCCTGGTTCGTTGTGCACTGGCGCGCAAATGGATTTGGCCTGCGCGGCCTGATCGACAGCTGGCATGTGAACGCGGGGTCGACCGGGCTGGTCTGGGATCTGACGATCGCGGCGATCGCGCTGACGATCTGGGTGCTGGCAGAGACCTGGGTGCGGCGGAACTGGTGGGCGCTGGTGGCGATTCCGGCGACATTCTGCATCGGGGTCAGTTGCGGCTTGCCGCTGTACCTGTTCTTGCGGACCCGCAGCGTTTCCTGATCCGGGCCGCGGGGCAGGACTCCCGCGGATATTTTTGCCCGGAAGAAGCTGCGGGATTGCGTTTGGCACGCGCGGCGCTATGAGGCTTTGTCATGGATCACTTTCTGTATCGCGATGGCGTTTTGCACGCCGAGGATGTGGCGCTGCCAGAGATCGCGGCGGCGGTCGGCACGCCGTTCTACGTATATTCGACAGCCACGCTGGAACGGCATTTCAAGCTGTTCGACGACGGTCTGGCGGGGCTTGACCATCTGATCTGCTACGCGATGAAGGCCAATTCCAACCAGGCGGTGCTGAAGACGCTGGCGGCGCTTGGCGCAGGCATGGATGTGGTGTCGGGCGGCGAATATCTGCGCGCCCGCGCCGCCGGGGTTCCGGGCGAGCGGATCGTGTTCTCCGGTGTCGGCAAGACCCGCGCCGAGATGCGGCTGGCGCTGGAGGGCGGCGTGCGCCAGGTCAACCTGGAAAGCGAGCCGGAAATGCTGGCGCTGAGCGAGGTCGCCGCCGGGATGGGCGTGGTGGTGCCGGTGTCGGTGCGGGTCAATCCCGATGTCGATGCCAAAACCCATGAAAAGATCGCCACCGGCAAGGCCGAGAACAAGTTCGGCATCCCGATCAGCCGCGCCAGCGATGTCTATGCCCAGGCCGCGCGCCTTCCGGGGCTGAAGGTGGTCGGGATCGACGTGCATATCGGCAGCCAGCTGACCGATCTGGCGCCTTACGAGCAGGCCTTTCTGCTGGTCGCTGCGCTGACCGAGCGGCTTCGCGCCGAAGGGCATGACATCCGCCGGCTGGATCTGGGCGGCGGGCTTGGCATTCCCTACGAGCGCAGCAACCAGGCGCCGCCCCTGCCCACCGAATATTGCGACCTGATCCGGCGCACGGTCGGGCATCTGGGCTGCGAGATCGAGCTGGAACCGGGCCGCCTGATCGCTGGGAACGCCGGGCTGATGGTCAGCAGCGTGATCTACCTGAAATCCGGCGAGGATCGCGATTTCCTGATACTTGACAGTGCGATGAACGATCTGATCCGACCGTCGATGTATGCTTCTTTCCACGAGATCGTGCCGGTGGCAGAACCCGCGCCCGGGATCGAACCGCGCCGGTATGACGTTGTCGGGCCGGTCTGCGAAAGCGGCGACACATTTGCCCGGCAACGCCTGATGTCGCCGGTGCAGGCCGGCGATCTGGTGGCGTTCCGCAGCGCGGGCGCCTATGGCGCGGTGATGTCGTCGGAATATAACACCCGGGCGCTGATCCCCGAAGTTTTGGTGAAAGAGGATCAATTTGCTGTCATACGGGCGCGTCCGACCTTTGACGAAATCATCAATCGCGATATCATTCCCGAATGGCTTTGACGTGCGACGCCGCGCGCCGGGCATAGTGTATGGGTGACTGAGCATCAAAAATAACCCCAGATCGGATGCCTTTGCGACGCTGCGCTGGCCGCTGCGCCTGACCCGTGCCGGGATGCTGGCAGAACGGGTGACGCGGGCGTTCTGGCCGTTGTGGTCGATTGTCCTTCTGGTGATCGCGGCGTTGATGCTGGGCCTGCATGACATGCTGGCGCTGGAAGTCGTCTGGGCGATCGCGGTGATCGCGGTTGTGGCGGCGCTGGCCGCGCTGGTCTGGGGCGCGCGCAAGTTCCGCATGCCAAGCGCCGCCGAGGCGCTGGACCGGCTGGACCGCACGTTGCCGGGGCGTCCGATCACGGCACTGGGCGATGTGCAGGCGGTGGGCGCGGGCGACGGCGCGTCCGAGGCGGTGTGGAAGGCGCATGTGGCGCGAATGGCCGAGCGGGTGGCGCATGCGCGCCCTGTCGAGCCGGATTTGCGGATCTCGGGGCGCGATCCCTTTGCGCTGCGCTACGTCGCGGTGCTGGCCTTTGCGGTGGCGCTGCTGTTCGGGTCGGTCTGGCGGGTGGCGTCGGTGGCAGAGATGACGCCGGGGGCGGTCGCCGATGCGCTGGCGAGCGGGCCAAGCTGGGAAGGCTGGATCGAACCGCCGGCCTACACCGGCAAGCCGTCGCTGTATCTCAACGATATCAGGCTGGGCGAGTTCTCGGTCCCCGAGGCCAGCCGGCTGACCCTGCGGCTGTACGGCGAGGTCGGGGCGCTGACGGTGGCGGAAACCGTTTCGGGGCGCATCGGCGATGCGGGCAGTGCCACCGGGATGACGCAAAGCTTCGAGATCAGCCAAAGCGGCACGCTGACCATAAAGGGCCCCGGCGGCGCGGAATGGAAGATCGAGGTCATCGACGACACCGGCCCCGAGATTCAGGCGCTGGGGGATGCCACGCGCGGCCTGACCGGGGAAATGCGCCAGACCTTCCTGGCCCGGGACGACTATGGCGTCATCGGCGGGCGCGCCGAAATCTCGCTGGACCTGGCGTCGGTCGACCGCCGCTATGGGCTGACGGCGGAACCGGAACCGCGCGACAGGATCGTGCTGGACCTGCCGATCACGATATCGGGCGACCGCGCCGAATTCGAGGAAACCCTGATCGAGAACCTCAGCCAGCACGCCTGGGCCACCCTGCCGGTCAAGCTTGAACTTTTCGTGCATGACGCGCTGGAACAGGAAGGCGCATCGAAGCCGGAGATCACGATCCTGCCCGGGCGCCGGTTCTTCGACCCGCTGGCCGGCGCGATCATCGAACAGCGCCGCGACCTGCTGTGGAGCCGCGAGAATGCCGCCCGCGCCGCGCAGGTGCTGCGCGCGATCAGCCATCGCCCCGATGACATCTTCCGCTCTGAAACCGCCTATCTGAAGCTGCGGGTGGCGCTGCGGCGGCTGGAATTGCTGGCCGAATACGGGCTGAGCGTCGAACAGCGCGACGAGATCGCGCAGGCGCTTTGGGACATCGCGCTGCTGATCGAGGATGGCAATCTTGCGAATGCGGCCGAACGGCTGCGCCAGGCCCGCGAGCGCCTGCAGGAGGCGATGCGCAATGGCGCCACCGACGAGGAGATCGCCGAACTGATGCAGGAACTGCGCGAGGCGATGCAGGACTACATGCAGCAACTGGCCGAACAGCAGCGTCAGGACGGGCAGGACCAGGCCCGGAACCAGCAGAACATGCAGGAAATCACCGGCGATCAGCTGCAACAACTGATGGACCGGCTGCAGGAACTGATGGAACAGGGCCGCATGGACGAAGCGCAGGAACTGCTCGACCGGCTGGCCCAGATGATGGAGAACATGCAGGTCACGCAAGGCCAGCAGGGGCAGAACCCCGGCCAGCAGGCGATGGAGGGGCTGGCCGATACGCTGCGCCAGCAGCAGGGGCTCAGCGACGAGACCTTTGGCGAATTGCAGGACCAGTTCAACCAGCCCGGACAGCAACCGGGCCAGCAACCCGGCCAGCAGGGCGAAGGTCAGCAGGGCGAGATGGGGCAGAACGGGCAGTTGCCGGGGCAGGGCGGCAATCAGGGCCAGGGCAACCAGCCCGGTCAGGGACAGGGTCAGGGCACGATGCCGGATCTGTCGCCGGAAGGGCTGGCCAATCGCCAGCGGGCGCTGCGCAACGAACTGAACCGCCAGACCGGCAACCTGCCCGGTGCCGGCACCCCCGAGGGTGACGCGGCGCGCGAGGCGCTGGGGCGTGCGGGCCAGGCAATGGACGGCGCCGAAGAGGCGCTGCGCAAGGACGATCTTGCCGGCGCGCTGGACAATCAGGCCGAAGCCATCGAGGCGCTGCGCGACGGCATGCGCAATCTTGGCGAGGCGATGGCCCAGCAGCAACAGCAGCAGAACGGCCAGCAGGGCGATGCGCTGGGCAACCGCCAGGCCAACCGCCCGACCGATCCGCTGGGTCGCGAACCGGGGGCCAACGGCGAGATCGGCACCGAAGAGCATCTGCTGCAGGGCGAGGACGTCTATCGCCGCGCCCGCGAGTTGCTGGACGAAATCCGCCGCCGCTCGGGCGAACAAAGCCGCCCGGATGAAGAACTGGATTATCTGCGGCGGCTGCTGGAACGGTTCTGACGCGCACAAATCTGTTGGGCGGTTCCGGTGGCGGATATTGCAGATGCGGGCGCTATCCGTAACCAACTCCGAGTTGGGCGTTCCGGGCCCTTCGGCATTGAAGATTCATCAACATGTCAGGCGAATTCGGATCCGTGATTCCGGTAAAATCCTGTATTGACAGTGTGTTACCTGAAATCCAGTTTCCCGGAAAACCGGAAAACCGGAAAACCGGAAAACCGGAAAACCGGAAAACCGGAAAACCGGAAAACCGGAAAACCGGAAAACCGGAAAACCCGGCCGATTTGCGAATTTCCCGCCTCAGCTTTCGCCGGATTGTCCGATCAGGCCCTTGCCCCAACCGATTGCACCCGACACCAGATCGTTGATCCGGGCGCGGATCGCGTTGGCCCAACTGACATATTGGGTCAGGTAGGGTTCGGCTTGCGGTACCGCCTCGATGATCCGGGGGGCAAGCAGATAGACCAACACCGCCAGCACGACCACCAGGATCACCAGCGTCCGCGCCAGACGCCCACCGCGGCGCTTGGCCTCTTCCTCGACCGGATCATCGACGATGACGGTGCCCGGTTCGCTTTCGTCGCGGTCCTGCGAGGCGCGCAGGGTCGAGTTGATCTCTTCGACATCGGGCAGCAGGTCGCGGCGCGACCCGCCCGCGGCGGCCAGGGCTGCGGCCTCTGCATCGGCGCTGGTTTCGTCGAGGCCGCGCAGCCGGGCCATGCGCGCGCGCGCCGCCGACGAACGCCCTGCGGACTCTTCGGCCGTGTCCTCCAGCCCAAGGTCGGTCTGGGTTTCCAGACCCTCGGCCTGTGCCTTGCGGACCTCGGCCTCGTGCTCGGCCTCCGCGCGCAGGATGCTGGCCACATCGGGGTCGATGCCACGCCGCCGCAGCCCGCCGTCGTCATCGGGTTGATCGTCGTCCGGACCGGCATCGGGGGATTCGTCTGCCAGACCCTCTTGATCCAGTTCTTCGGCCAGTTCCTCATCCAGATGTGCGGGATGCTGAAACCACGTGTGCCCGCAGTTTGAACATTGCACATCTCGACCGCTATCGGGGATGACGGCATCGTCAACCTCGTACTGGGCCCCGCAATTCGGGCATATCAGCCGCATTCTGCCACCTGTCCGCTCGTCTTCCTCTCGGCGGGCAAAACCCACCTGTTTTGCACAGGTTGTAACAGCCTGCCCCGGGTTTTCAAACCTTTTGGCTACGGCCCGATTGAATCACGCCTGCGTGTGGGGCACAACGGACACGCGGCGGACACGCGGCGGGACAACAGCCAGGGGCGGTAAACGGGCGTGATCGAGCTAAAGGATGTGTCCTACAGCTATGGCGGGGGCGAGCTTTTGTCGTCGATCAGCCTGACGCTTGCGCCGGGATCGTTTCATTTTCTGACCGGGCCGTCGGGGGCGGGCAAGACCACGCTGCTGAAACTGTGCTATGGCGATCTGCATCCGACCGCCGGGCGAATCTCGCTGTTTGACGAGGACGTGCGCGCGATGGACCGCGATGCGATTGCGCGCCTGCGCCGGCGCGTCGGCGTGGTGCATCAGGATTGCCAGTTTCTCGATCATCTGACACTGGCCGAAAACATCGCCCTGCCGCTGACGGTTTCGGGCCGCGATGTCGCAAGTCAGCAGGCCAACCTTGCCGACCTGCTGGGCTGGATCGGGATGAGCGAACAGACCGGGTCATTGCCGCCGCAACTGTCGGGCGGCGAACGCCAGCGCGCGGCGCTGGCGCGTGCGGTCATCATGGATCCGGATGTGATCGTCGCCGACGAACCCACCGGCAATGTCGACTGGGAGATGTCGCTGCGCCTGCTGACGCTGCTGGTGGAGTTGAACAAGATGGGCAAGACGGTGCTGATCGCGACGCATGATCTGAACCTGATCCGGTCGGCCAAGGCGCAGGTCGCCGCGCGGGTGCTGCGCATCAGGAACCGGCAGATCCAGCTGGCCGGGGCGGACCTGTGAGCGTGGCGCGCAATCTGCTGGCGATCCTGCGCGGCGACAGCGACGCGGATCGCACGGTGCCGCCGACCGGGTTCACCGCGCGGCTGACGCTGTTCTCGGCGGCGGCGATGTCGTTTCTGGCGGTGTTCGCGCTGGCGCTGTCGTTGGCCACGGGGCGGCTGGCAGACCGCTGGTCTTCGGAACTTGCGCGCTCTGCCACGGTGCGGATATCGGCCCCCGCCGGGCAGGAAGAGGCGCAGGTGCGCGCCGCCGTCCGGGTGCTGGAAACCACTCCCGGTGTCGCATCGTTCAGGGTGCTGGACATGGCCGAGCAGCGCGCGTTGCTGGAGCCCTGGTTCGGCCCCGATCTGCCGCTGGACAGCCTGCCGATCCCGCAGATGATCGAGGTGATCGAGGACGCGAGCGGCTATGACGCCGGGGGGCTGCGCCTGCGCCTGCAGGCAGAGGCGCCGGGCGCGGTGCTGGACGATCACACCCGCTGGCGGCGCCCGCTGGTCCGCGCGGCGGACCGGTTGCGGATGCTGGGGATCGTGTCGATCCTGCTGATCGTGGCAACCACCGCAGCGATGATCACGCTGGCGGCCAACGCCGCCCTTGCCGCCAACGCTCAGGTGATCCGGGTGCTGCGGCTGGTCGGCGCGCGCGACGTCTATATCGCCCGCGCCTTCGTGCGCCGCTTTACGCTGCGGGCGCTGTCGGGGGCGACCGTCGGCACGGTCTTTGCGATGCTGGCGGTTGCACTTCTGCCCAGCGCCGCGCAGGAAGGCGGCTTTCTGACCGGCCTTGGGTTTCAGGGCGCGCATTGGCTGTGGGCGCTGTGCATCCCGCTGCTGGTGGCGTTCGTGGCATTCTGGGCAACGCGGCTGGCCGCGCTTTCCACCCTGAAGGAGCTGAATTGATGGGCTATGGCGTGCAACTGCTGCGCTCGGTGGTGTTCAACGCGCAGATGTATCTGATGATGGCGCTGATGGCGCTGTTCTTCACGCCGCTGGCGATCCTGTCCCGCGACTGGGCGTTTCGCGCCATTCACACCTATTGCCGCTACGTGCGCTGGTCGGCGGGCTGGATGATCGGGCTGCGGTCGGAAATTCGCGGCGACGTGCCGACCGACGAGGTGCTGATCGCGGCCAAGCATCAGTCGTTCTTTGACATCATCCTGCTGGTCTCGGTGTTGCCGCGCCCCAAGTTCATCATGAAGAAAGAGCTGAAATGGGCCCCGATCCTGGGCTATTTCGCCTTTCGCATCGGCTGCATCCCGGTCGACCGCGGCAAACGCGGCGCCGCCATCACCAAGATGACAGAGGACGTGGCCAAGGGGCGGGCATTGCCCGGCCAGCTGATCATCTATCCGCAGGGCACACGCGTCGCGCCCGGGGCCACGAAGTCCTACAAGGTTGGCACCGGCGTTCTTTATGAACAGTTGCAGCAGGACTGCGTGCCGGTGGCAACCAATGTCGGCGTGTTCTGGCCGCGTCACGGGTTCTATCGCAAGCCCGGGCTGGCGGTGGTCGAATTCCTGCCGCGCATTCAGGTCGGATTGAAGAAAGCCGCTTTCATGGCAAAGCTGGAACCGGTGATCGAGGGCGCATCGGTCCGGTTGATGGCCGAGGCCGGGTTCGAGGCCTAGCGATGCCCCGGATCGACACGGTCGCGGCGCTGGAGGCGCTTTATGACGCCCCCCCGGGCGAAGCGGCACTGCGCAAGGTCGCCACTCGCCTGACGCCGCTGTATCGCAAATGGATCGCCGCGTCGCGGTTCTGCATCCTGACGACCGTGGGCCCGGAAGGCACCGATGGCTCGCCGCGCGGCGATCTTGGCCCGGTCGCGGTCGAACTGGACGGGCGCAGGCTGGCGATGCCTGACTGGCATGGCAACAACCGGCTGGATTCATTGCGAAATATCGTACGCGACGGGCGGGCTTCGGTGTTGTTCATGGTTGCGGGAAGCACAACGGTGGTGCGGGTGAACGGCCGTGCCTGGCTAAGCACGGATGACGAATTGCTGGCCCGGTTCGAGGTGAAGGGCCGGCATCCCAGATCGGTGATCGTGCTGGAGATCGCCGAGATCTACACGCAATGCGCCCGCGCCCTGCTGCGTTCGCAATTGTGGACGGGCGGCGACCAATCCGCCGGGCTGCCCAGCGCCGGGGATATCCTTGCGGAAATGACGCAGGGAGAGATCGACGGCGCCGACTATGATAAAAGCTGGCCTGAGCGGGCCGCGCGCACCATGTGGTAGGCGAGCGGGCGTTAACCTGTTGTTAGGATTTCCGCCCGGTTCCGCCGATCGTTTCCAAAAATCCGTGGTTTTTCAGTGCACTGCCGGTTTTCCAGTATTCCGGATTTCCGGAAAACCGGATCCGGGGCGAAGTTCTGGTTGATGCCGCAACACGGCCCGGTCTCGTTCACGGGGTCGGGCAACGCGCTCCCGCTCCGGTTGATTGGCAGGATTTGGCCGCCTCCCCAGAACTAGCGAGATGCCCGGCTGGCCGGGCTGCGTTAACCTTTTCGTCACAATCCGATTTCGAAAGGAGCGCATATGCCGGAAGTGTTGGAAAAAAAGATGGTTTCTTTTGCCG
>JAJDOB010000223.1 GCA_022340385.1 Rhodobacter sp. | reverse complement strand
CTCACGCGGTTGTAGCTCAGTTGGTTAGAGTACCGGCCTGTCACGCCGGGGGTCGCGGGTTCGAGCCCCGTCAACCGCGCCACTTTCCCCCAGATGCATCGGAATGAGAACAAGTACCGCCATCTGGCGGCCCTGCGCCTTTGGTCCGGCGTGCAAATGCGACCCGGCCTTGGCGTGGTTTCGGATTCAACCCCTTGTTTTCAAACGAAACGGCGGCCATTCAGCCGCGTCAGGCCAGGGCCGCCAGAATCCGCGCCCAGCTTCGCGTGCCCTTGTGAAAGCTTTCGACGTCGTATTTTTCGTTCGGGGAATGGATCTGGTCGTCATCCTTGCCAAATCCGATCAGCATCGCGTCGACCCCCAGAATATCCTTGAAGAACCCCGCGATCGGGATCGACCCGCCGCAGCCGACATAGGCCGCCGGGCGCGGCCATTCATCGCTGAGCGCCTTGCGCGCCTTTTCGAACGCAGGGTTTTCAATGCTCATCTGGCTGGCGGGCGCGCCCTTTTCGGTGCGGTATTCGACCTGAAATCCGGGGGGAAGCGCGGATTCCAGATAGCTGCGAAAGCTTTTGCGGACCGCCTCGGGGCTTTGCGTACCGACCAGACGGAAGCTGAGCTTGGCGCTGGCCTTGCTGGGCAGAACGGTCTTGAACCCGTCGCCGGTGTAGCCGCCCCAGATGCCGTTCACGTCACAGGTCGGGCGTGACCAGATCTGTTCCAGCGGGGTGCGGTCATGTTCGCCGGCGGGTTCGACCAGTCCGACGTCGCCCAGATATTTGGCATGGTCGAAATTCAACCCCTGCCACTGGCTGCGCACCGCGTCCGAAAGCTCTGGCACGCCATCGTAGAATCCGGGCAGGGTGATGCGCCCGCTGTCGTCATGCAGCCCGGCAAGGATTTTGGTCAGCACCCGGATGGGGTTCATCGCGATGCCGCCATACATGCCCGAATGCAGGTCGCGGTCGGGGCCCTTGATGGTGAAATCCTCGCCCAGCAGCCCACGCAACTGGGTGGTGATCGCGGGAACGGCGGATTCGAACAGCCCGGTATCGCAGATCAGCGCGATGTCCGAGCGCAGTTCATCCGCGTTTTCCTGCATGAACGGCACCAGTGACGGCGACCCGCTTTCTTCCTCGCCCTCGAAAAAGAACGATATCCGGGCGGGCAGGTTGCCGTGCACCGCTTTCCACGCGCGGCAGGCCTCTACAAAGGTCATCAGCTGGCCCTTGTCGTCGGACGCGCCGCGGGCCCGGATGACCTGGCCGCTGGCCGTGTCCTGAATTTCGGGATCAAACGGGTCACGATCCCAAAGATCCATCGGATCAACGGGTTGCACGTCATAGTGGCCATAGAACATCAAGTGTGGCCCGTCACCCGGCGCGTGGCCGACCACCATCGGATGCCCGGGCGTCGGGCGTTTGGACGCCTCGATCCCCAGCGTCTTCAGATCGGCCACCAGCCAGTCGGCGGCCCGGTCGCAATCGGCCTTGAACGCGGGATCGGTCGAGATCGACGGAATGCGCAAAAGCTCCATCAGCCGGTCAAGCGACGCTGGCAGATCGGCGTCGATACGGGCAAGTACGGCGTCAAGACTCATCGGAGGCTCCTTTTTGGGGCAGGTTTTGGCACGCACGGTAGCAGGCGCAGGCAGCATGTCCAGATGCGGCTGGGCAAGCGCGCGCGGGGGCGCTAAATTGACCCGGGAATGCAGAAAAGGAAGACTGGTATGCGGGTTTGGATAGGCGCGGCGGCGCTGATGCTGGTTGCGGGCGCGGCGGCGGGCGATCCGGTCGACGGGGCGACGGCAAAAAAGATGTTGTTTCCGGTGCGCGGCGCGGATGTTGTGATGCAGCCGGACAGCGGGCTGGACGACGCGCAATCCGCGACCATGGCGGCGATCCTGAAGCAGATGAAAGCCGAAGGGCTGGGAAATTATTACGGCGCGGCAGTGGTTTCCCCGACGTTCTTCACCCGGATGGCGGCCGATCCGGGGCAGGCGGCGTTGTCGGGTCTGCTGCAAATCACCGAAAAGATGCACAGCCCGGACATTGCCGCGTCCGTCGCCATGTCCGCCTGTACCAAGGCGCGCAAATCGGGCGATGCGCCCTGCGTTGTCGCGGCACATATTCTGCCACGGAAATGGCAGCCGCAGGAGGTATCGCTGTCGGTGAACGCCACGCAGGCGTTCAAGGCCTACCGCAAGGGCAGCGGTCCGAAGGCACTGGCGATTTCCGCCGGCTCCCCGGCCTATGCCGTCGCCAGGGGCGAGGGCGCGACCCAGGCCGCCCTGCAAAGCTGCAACGCGGCCGCCGCCGAGGCGGGCGCGCCCGATTGCAAGATTGTGATTGCAGATTGATCTGGATCATGGCGGCAAAATGTATCAGGTTTTGAATATGTATTTGGAACATGCCTTTGCTGCGGATAGACAGATCGAAATGACAGACCGGGGGATCTTGCGGTGAATTACACCCAGCACCTAGACCAAGCGTTGCAACGGCTTCACGATGAGGGCCGCTATCGCACGTTTATCGACATCGAACGCCAGAAAGGTGCGTTTCCCCACGCTGTCTGGCGTCGCCCCGACGGGACCGAGCAGCCTGTAACCGTCTGGTGTGGCAACGATTATCTGGGCATGGGGCAGCACCCGGTAGTGCTGGCCGCGATGCACGAGGCGCTGGATGCCACCGGTGCCGGATCGGGCGGCACGCGCAATATCTCTGGCACGACGGTCTATCACAAACGGCTCGAATCGGAACTTGCCGACCTGCATGGCAAAGAGGCCGCGCTGCTGTTCACCAGCGCCTATATCGCCAATGACGCGACGCTCAGCACGCTGCCAAAGCTGTTTCCGGGCCTGATTATCTACTCTGACAGCCTCAATCACGCCTCGATGATCGAGGGGATTCGCCGCAACGGCGGCGCAAAGCGCATCTTCCGCCACAATGATCTGGATGATCTGCGCGCCAAGCTGGCCGCCGACGACCCGGCCGCGCCCAAGCTGATCGCCTTTGAATCGATTTACTCGATGGACGGCGATTTCGCGCCGATGCGCGAGATCTGCGACCTGGCCGATGAATTCGGCGCGCTGACCTATCTGGACGAGGTTCACGCGGTCGGTATGTACGGCGCCCGCGGTGCCGGTGTGGCCGAATGCGAGCGTCTGATGCATCGGATTGATATCATCAACGGAACCCTTGCCAAGGCCTTTGGCGTTATGGGTGGCTATATCGCCGCGACCGCGAAAATGTGCGATGCCATAAGGTCTTACGCGCCGGGCTTCATCTTTACGACGTCGCTGCCGCCTGCCGTGGCTGCGGGTGCTGCGGCAAGCGTGCGGCATCTGAAAACAGATCAGGACTTGCGCGACCAGCACCAGACCCAGGCAAAGATCCTGAAGCTGCGGCTGAAGGGCATGGGGCTGCCGATCATCGACCACGGAAGCCATATCGTGCCGGTCATCGTCGGCGATCCGGTGCATACGAAAATGCTGTCGGACATGCTGCTGGAAGATCACGGCATCTATGTTCAGCCGATCAATTTCCCGACCGTTCCGCGCGGCACCGAACGGCTGCGGTTCACGCCGTCGCCGGTGCACGGGCCGGACGAGATGAATCGCCTCGTCGCGGCGCTTGATACCCTGTGGTCACATTGCGCGCTTAATCGCCAAGAATTAACCGGCTGATTTTTCTGCGGGTGCATTGCAACTGGCGCTATGCTAACTTGCTGTTAAGACAGTCGGCGATAGGCGAATCGCCGGAATTTCGGGATAGTGCAACCAGATGGGGCAGGGTGCATGATCGGGCGGCGTACCGCACCTTCAGTTGAACCGGAAGCGGCAAAGCCCAAAAGCTTTGACGATTTTGATTTGCGTCTGGGTGATATCATGCGCGGCGAACGGGCGACGCTGGGCAAGTCCCTGCTGGACGTTCAGCGCGAGCTGAAGATCAAGGCCACCTATATCGCCGCCATCGAAAATTCCGACCCGTCCGCCTTTGAAACCCCCGGATTCATTGCCGGATATGTGCGGTCCTATGCGCGCTATCTGGGGCTCGATCCGGAATGGGCCTACAAGACCTTTTGCCAGGAAGGCAGCTTTGCCGTCGTGCATGGCATGTCGGCGGCGGCATCGGGCAGCAAGGCGGCCAAGGTCGATACGTCGAAATCCGCCGGGTTGAAGAAAGACCCGTTCGAACAGCCCAACACGCCGTTCGTGCCCAGGGTCGAGGGGCTGTTTTCACGGATCGAGCCGGGCGCGCTTGGCTCTGTCATGGTGCTGGTCGCGCTGATCGGGTTCATCGGCTATGGCGGCTGGGCGGTGCTGAAAGAAGTGCAGCGCGTGCAATTCGCGCCGGTCGACCAGACGCCGGGCGTCACCGCCCAGGTCGATCCGCTGGCCCCGGGCGACAGTTTCGGCGCGCCGTCCACCAATGACACCGTGCTTGCGACGCCCGCGCCCGAGGCGCTTGATCGCCTTTACCGCCCGCAGGCTTTGGCGGTGCCGGTGCTGACCGCACGCGATGCGCCGATTGCGACGCTTGACCCCAACACGGTTGCGACCATGGTCGAGGCCGAGGAAACCCCCGAGGTGACGGACGCGCTTGCGCCGCGCGCCGTGGCCGATGCCGGCCTGCCCAGGCCCGATGCGCCGCCGGTGCAGGTCGTGTCCAACGACGGTGTCGAGGTGGTGATGTTCGCGGTGCGACCAAGCTGGGTGCGGGTGCAGGCGGTCGATGGCACGGTGCTGTTCGAGAAGATCCTTGATGCCGGCGAAGGCTGGGCCCTGCCGAAAACCGAAAACCCGCCGCTGTTGCGCAGCGGCAATGCCGGGGCTGTCTATTTCTCGGTCAACGGCGAAACCTATGGCCCCGCCGGGGACGGTCCGTCGATCGTGAAACAGGTGGCGCTGGGGGCGGATGATCTGCGTGCGGTTTATGGCACCGCCGATGTCAGCCAGGAGATCGACCTGCGCAAGGTGATTGCCGAGGCGATCGGTCGCCAGTAGGCGGCGACAAGAATACACATGGCGCTGCCGCGCCCCGCCCCCCATATCAGCCCAGTCGGACACTCTTGCGAAAGCCGCCCCAGATGTCGATCAATCATATTCGCCCGTGGCGCAACATATACCGGCGCAAGTCGCGCCAGATCATGGTCGGCGCTGTTCCGGTGGGCGGCGATGCGCCGATTGCCGTGCAGACGATGACCAACACCGACACTTCGGATGTGGCGGCGACGCTGGCCCAGGTGCTGGCCTGCGCCGAGGCAGGCGCCGATATCGTGCGCATCTCGACCCCGGACGAGGCCAGCACCAAAGCGCTGAAGGCCATTGTGCGCGAAAGCCCGGTGCCGATCGTCGCCGATATCCATTTCCACTATAAACGCGCCATCGAGGCGGCAGAGGCGGGTGCGGCCTGCCTGCGGATCAACCCGGGCAACATCGGCGATGCAAAGCGTGTGCGCGAGGTGATAAGGGCGGCGAAGGATCACGGCTGTTCGATCCGCATCGGTGTCAACGCCGGCAGCCTTGAAAAGCACCTTCTTGAAAAATACGCCGAACCCTGCCCGGACGCGATGGTCGAAAGCGGAATGGATCATATCCGCATCCTGCTGGACAATGATTTCGACCAGTTCAAGATCTCGGTGAAGGCGTCCGACGTGTTCCTGGCCGCCGCCGCCTATCAGGGCATTGCCGAGGCGACCGACGCGCCGATCCACCTGGGCATTACCGAGGCCGGCAGCCTGAATGCCGGCACGGTCAAATCGGCCATCGGCCTTGGCAACCTGCTGTGGATGGGGATCGGCGACACGATCCGCGTCTCGCTGTCCGCCGATCCGGTGGAAGAGGTGCGGGTCGGCTATGAGATCCTGAAATCGCTGGGTCTGCGCCATCGCGGCGTCAATATCATCAGTTGCCCGTCCTGCGCGCGGCAGGGATTTGATGTGATCAGGACGGTTGAAATCCTTGAGCAGCGTCTGGCCCATATCAAGACGCCGATGTCGCTGTCGATCATCGGTTGCGTGGTCAACGGCCCGGGCGAGGCGCTGATGACGGATATCGGTTTCACCGGCGGCGGGGCCGGGGCGGGCATGGTGTATCTCGCCGGCAAGCAAAGCCACAAGCTGGGCAATGACCGGATGGTTGACCATATCGTCGAGCAGGTCGAGGCGCGCGCCGCGCAGATCGCGGCAGAGACCGAACAACTGGAACCCGCGGCAGAGTAGCGCCCGGGAAATCAGGCACCACCCAACGCGTTGAAATCCTTGATTTCAGGCAGGGTCAGACGATGCGGATTTTCCGAATATGCCCTAGCCGTCGGCGCGGATCTCGGCGACAGCTTCGCGCATGACGTCCAGCGGGACATAGCCGCGCACCATCTGGCTTTCGAACACGAAACTGGGCGTGCCATTGATGCCAAGCCGCTGCGCCAGCGCGCGGTTGGCCTCGATCACAGACTTGGTGGCGTCGCTGTCCATCGCGGCGAATACTGCCGTGGTGTCATAGCCGGACTGGTCTGACAGGCTGGTCAGCGACTGTTCGGAAATCGCCGCGCGCATCGTCATCAGCGTGTTGTGGGTCTGGTAATAGGCGTCATCGCCCTCGATCTGTTTGACCGCGATGGCAAAGCGCGAGGCAAGAACGGAATCGTCGCCAAGGATCGGCAGTTCCTTGACCACATAGCGGATGTTGCCATCGGTTTTCAGCAGTTCGGCAACCTCTGGATGGGCACGTTTGCAGTAACCGCAGCGGTAGTCGAGGAACTCGACAACCGTGACGTCGCCGTCCGGATTGCCGCCGACAAAGGAATAGCCGTCGCGAAAGATATCTTCCGCGTTGACCTGCAACAGTTCCGTATCGCCGGCGGCCTGGTCGGCGGCCTGGCGTTCTTCCAGAACATTGATCGCTTCCAAAAGGACCTCGGGATTGTCCATCAGGTAGGCGCGGATCTCGGCGCGGAACTGGTCGCGCTCGGCATCGCTCATCGCGTTCATGTCGAATGCGGCCAGCGGTGACGCCAGCACGGCGGACAAGGCTGCTGCGGTGGTAAAGAGTCTTGGCATATCCATTTCATTCCTATCCGGCGGCTTTGGCCGCGTTTAACACATCCTGCGCCCGGTTCCAGCCCGGTGATCCGCGCGACAGCAGGCCGACCGCGCGTTTGGCATGAATCGCCGCCGTTTTCAGATCGCCCAGCAGGGCATAACGTTCCGCCGTGGTGGCAGAGGCCATGCCGTTCTGGCCGTTGCGCGCATAGGCGGTCGCCAGATCGCGCATCGCATTCGGGTCGTTGCCTTCGCGGCTGCGGGCCTGTTCCAGCGCGCGCAGCGCCTTGCCGTTGGAATCCGCGGTGTTCAGCGCCAGCAGCGCCCGGCCATAGCCCGCCAGGATCAGCGGATTTTTCGGCGCCAGACCGACCGCCCGGCCATAGGCGTTCACCGAGGCGGCGAAATTGCGCGATTCCAGCAGGATCTGCCCGCGCAGTTCGTGCACGAAAGGATCGTTGGCGCGCATGCCGGCCAGCGTGTTGATTTCCGCCAGCGCCCGGTCGTTGCGCGGTATCCGGTGATAGGCGATCGCGCGGCGCATCACCGCGATGTCAGAGCCATCGGTCTTGCCGACCTTGCGCAGCGTGAAGCTGGGGTTCTGCAGGAACGCGCCCAGCTTGCCCTTGGCGCGGGCGAACCAGTAGTCGGCGGCCGGGTCATCTTTGGCGCGCCCGGCATAGGCGGCGGCATAGCCCTGCACGGCGCGAATCCGGTCGCGGGTCAGCGGATGGCTGAGCACATAGGGATCCTGGCGCGCGGCTGACAGCGCCTCCTGGCCGCGAAAATAGTCCAGCACATCCGCCATCGCCGTCGGGTCGACGCCCTTCAGCGCCATATAGCGCAGCGCCGCCTGATCGGCGCTTGCCTCTTCGGCGCGGGTGTGGCCCAGAAATATCCGCTCGGCCGAACTGGCGGATCCGGCGGCAAGCCCGGCGCCGGCCTGTGCATTGCCGGTCCCGGCCCCGACGGCGATTGCCGCAAGCAGCCCGAACCGCGCGGCATTGCTGGCGATCCGCTGATTGGCCAGCCGCCGCGTGATGTGGCCGTTCGCGATATGGGCCAGTTCATGCGCCAGAACCGCCTGCAATTCCTCTGCCGTCTGCATCTTCAGGATCAGCCCGGAATGGATCAGCACATGCTGGGTGTCGACGATGAACGCGTTCAGCTTGCTGTCCCGGACCACAAGTATCTTGATCTGGCCCGGGCTGAGGCCAGCGGCGTTGATCATCGGCAGCGCCAACTGGTTCAGCGCATGTTCGATATCGGGATCGCGCAGAATCGTAAGCGCGCGGGCCGGCTGGGCCAGCCAGACCACCGCCATCAGCGCCATGACCAGCGCGCGCGTACCGGCCTGCCATCTGCCTGCCATTGACTGTCCGCCTTTGTGGGTGCAGTTCGTGACGGGCAGCATAGGGAATTGGGCATGCGAAACTCAAGCCGCAGCGCGGTCGATCCCTTCATTGTGATGGATGTGATGGAGGCCGCGCGCCGGGCCGAGGCCGCAGGCCGTCGCATCATCCACATGGAAGTCGGCCAGCCGGGCACAGCCGCGCCGAAGGGTGCGCAGGCCGCGGTGGCGGACCGGATGGCGCGCGACCCGATGGGCTATACCGTGGCGCTTGGGCTTCCCGAACTGCGCGCACGCATCGCGAAGCTTTATGAAACATGGTACAATGTCGATCTGAACCCGGACCGGGTGATCGTCACGGCGGGATCATCGGCGGCGTTCCTGCTGGCCTTCACCGCGCTGTTCGACAATGACGACAGGGTCGGTATCGGTGCCCCCGGCTACCCGTCCTATCGCCAGATCCTGACGGCGCTGGGGTTGCGCCCGGTGGTGATCGAAACGGCGGCGGAAAATCGCCTGCAACCGACACCGGCCGACATGCCGCGTGATCTGGCCGGACTGCTGGTGGCCTCGCCGGCGAATCCGACCGGGACCATGCTGGACCGGGCCGCGCTGGCGGCGCTGATCCATCGCGCGCAGGCCCAGGGCACCGCCTTTATCTCTGACGAGATATACCACGGCATCGAATATGAACGAAAAGCCGTCAGCGCGCTGGAAATCAGCGACGATGTCTATGTGATCAACTCTTTTTCCAAGTATTTCAGCATGACCGGCTGGCGGATCGGCTGGATGGTGGTGCCCGATTCGCACGTGCGCACGATCGAGCGGCTGGCGCAGAACATGTTCATCTGCGCGCCCCATGTCAGCCAGATCGCGGCACTTGCGGCGCTGGATTGCGACGAAGAGTTGCGCGCAAACCTTGCCGTCTACACCGAGAACCGCCGTCTCATGCTGGACGGGCTGCCACGCGCGGGATTCGCCAATATCGCGCCACCCGACGGCGCATTCTATGTCTACGCCGATGTCTCGGACCTGACCAGTGACAGCCGCGCCTTTGCCGCCGAGATTCTGGAACAGGCCGGCGTGGCGGTGACACCGGGGCTGGATTTCGACACCGCGCGCGGGGCCGGAACCTTGCGGTTTTCCTATGCGCGTTCGACAGCGGACATTCGCGAGGGGCTGCAACGGCTGCGCGATTTCATCGGGCGCCGCTGATCCGGCGGAGTGGGCTTGCGCCCACGCTTTATGGTCTGGCGCATATTTCGCGGCAGCGGCGGCGCGCCGCGGATCAGGGATTCACTTGGGCGCAGCCTGAGCGTATAAGGGCGCAAAACGGACATGAGGCCAAGGATGAGCAGGCTTTCCATCTTCCTGGCGACGGTAATGGCGCTGGTGCCGGTCGGCGGCGTGGCCGATGCCCAGGGGCTGACGGCGCTGGCGCGTGTCGATGCGGCGGCGTCCGCGGTGCAGGACACGTCCGGCGGCGCGGAACTGGTGCTGCAACTGTCGCAGCCGGTGCCCTACCGCGTGTTCACGCTGGATGCGCCGCGTCGCCTGGTGCTGGATTTTTCCGAAGTCGCCTGGGACGGGCTGACGGCCGATGGCTTCGACCGCTCTGACCGGATCGGCGGGGTCGCGATGGGGGCGTTTCAGCCGGGCTGGTCGCGCATGGTGCTGCAGCTTGAAACGCCGCTGGTGATCGACACTGTCGAGATGCAGACCGGGCAGGGCGCGCGCGTCGTCGTGGCGCTGCGCGAGGTTGCGCCGGACGCATTCGCGGACCGTGCCGGCGCGCCCGACATCGCCGGGTTCACCCTGCCAAAGCCGCAGCCGGTCGCCCAGCCGCGCCCGCGCCAGAACGGCGAACGCCCGGTGATGGTGGTGCTGGACCCGGGCCACGGCGGGCTGGATCCGGGCGCGCAGCGCGGCGACGTGATCGAGGCCGACCTGATGCTGCAATTCGCGCGCGAACTGCGCGAGGTGCTGCTGCGCGCGGGTGGCTTCGAGGTGATGCTGACCCGCGACGACGATCTGTTCGTGCCGCTGGAAATGCGCCAGTCGCTGGCCCGCGCAATGCAGGCCGATGTCTTCATTTCGCTGCATGCCGATGCCCTGGCCGAGGGCCGGGCCAGCGGCGCGACGATCTACACGCTCAGCGAGGAGGCAAGCGACATCGCATCCGAGAAGCTGGCCGAACGCCACGACCGTGCCGACCTGCTGGCCGGAATTGACCTTAGCGACCAGGATGACGTGATCGCGGGCGTGCTGATGGATCTGGCGCGCGCCGAAACCGCGCCGCGGTCTGACCGGCTGGCAGAGGCGCTGGTCGCGGGCCTGCGCGACAACATCGGCAACCTGCACAAACGGCCGCGCCTCGAAGCCTCGTTTTCGGTCCTGAAGGCCGCCGATATCCCGGCGGTGCTGATCGAGCTTGGGTTCATGTCGTCAGAGCGCGACCTGCAGCATCTGACGTCGCCGGACTGGCGGGCGCAGGCGGCCGGCGGTATCCGCGACGCGCTGCGGGCCTGGGTGGTCGAAGACGCCGCACAGGCGGCATTGCTGCGCCAGTAACGCGTTTCGACTTTTTGTTGAAACACCGTATATCGTTTTTCGCGTTCGACCGGAGGGAGAGGCAGCGAACAAACGATTCAGGATCAAGTCGAAATGCCTTAGCGCGCGCCCGGGCCTCAGCCGTCGGTCCGGCGCGCCAGCCAGATTGTGTGACCGTTGCAGTCCGGATCATCGGGCACGAAATTCAGCACCGCGAACCCGTGGTCTTTCAGCAGCGCGTGGTAGTCTTCCGGATCGAGGCTGGCGTGATAAACGGGCTGATCCGCCACCTTGCCGATGGGTTCGCCGGCGCGCGGCCCGGCGGTGAACATCAGCACGGCGCGCGGCGCGGCATGGGCGGCGAATGTCGCGAACATGGCGCGCTGATCGGCAGGCGACAGGTGGAAAAAGCTGTTCCAGGCCAGAATCGCATCGAATTCCTCGCCCAGTTCCAGCCCGCGCATGTCGGCGTGATGCACCGTCGCGTCGGGCAGGGCCTGTGCGAACAGCGCCACCATCGCGGCCGCGCCGTCAACGCCGGTCACACGCGCGCGCCGGTCCGCCAGGTAGCGCGCAATCGGATTGCCCGGCCCGCAGCCGAGATCCAGCACCCGGCGGGGCGGTGGCGTATGCGCCAGCATCCGGTCCAGCCATTTACGCTCGAACAGGGATTTGTCGCGCGCGCGGGCGTACTGGGCCGCGACACGTTCATAGGTGGGCAGTATGTCTTCGGGCGTCATGTCAGATCACGTAGGCCCAAGCGGCAGCATCCGCAAGCCTCGCCTGAACGTGACCGAGGCGATGGCGCAAAAACGCCCAAGACCCGGCGTTCTAGGTTTTGACGCCCCCGGCGATGCGCCCTATAAACAGACGGTAATCAAGGGGCTGGTCATGTTGCGTTTTATCGGGTCGTTCTTCGGCGCCATCTTTAGCTGGCTCACCATCGGGGCAGTGATGGCGGCGCTGACCATCGGCGCGATTTTCTGGATGTATGGCCGCGATCTGCCCAACCACGAACAACTGGCGAAATACGCGCCGCCGACGATCAGCCGGATCTATTCCGGCGAGGGGCGGATGATCGACGAATTCGCCCGTGAACGCAGGCTTTATGCCGCGTCCGACGAAATCCCGGATCTTGTGAAACAGGCGTTCATCAGCGCCGAGGACAAGAATTTCTACACCCACAAAGGCTATGACCCGCTGGGCATGATCAAGGCGGCTGTCGATGCGGCGCAGGGCGCGCGGCTGCGCGGTGCGTCGACCATCACCCAGCAGGTTATGAAGAACTTCCTGCTGTCCTCCGACCGCTCTGCCGAGCGCAAGATCAAGGAACTGATTCTGGCCGCGCGGGTCGAGGAAACGCTGTCGAAGGACAAGATCCTGGAACTGTATCTGAACGAGATCTTCCTGGGGCAGAACAGCTTTGGCGTTGCCGCCGCCGCGCAGACCTATTTCAACAAGCCGCTGGCCGAACTGTCGGCGGCAGAGGCGGCGTATCTGGCGGTGCTGCCAAAGGCACCGTCGAATTACCATCCGGTGCGCAATGCCGAACGCGCCACGGAGCGGCGCAATTTCGTGCTGAAGGAGATGTACGAGAACGGCTATATCGACAAGGAAGAGATGCAGGCCGCCCGCGCCGAACCGCTGCGCACCGTGCAGGGCGGTGACTTTCCGCCGTTCCGCGATTCGCTGCCACCGCGCGACTATTTCTCTGACGAAATCCGCCGCCAGCTCAGCCGCAACTTCGGCGAGGAGGAATTCTTTGGCGGCGGCCTGTCGGTGCGCGCCACCCTCGATCCCGAGATGCAGGCCGAGGCGGCCAGGTCATTGCAGGCCGCGCTGGAGAAATTCGACCGCGGCATCGGCGTCTGGCGCGGCACCGGGCTGAAACTGGAACCGCAGGTGCTGGAAGACGAGGCGCTGTGGCGCGTCGCACTGGCCGCCACCCGGGTCAGCCGCGATGTCGAGGGCTGGTATCCTGCCGTGGTTCTGGATGTGGGCAACAACGATGCCCGCATCGGTATCGAGGGTGTGGCCGACGACGAAGACGGCCACTGGATACCCGCCAAGGACGTGCAATGGGCCCGCAAGCGCCTGCCAGACGGCAAGCTGGGCCGCAAGGCAAAGGTAGCGGGCGACCTGCTGGAACAGGGCGACGTTGTGCTGGTGCGCCGCATGACCAAGGACAGCGACGGGTCGTTCATCCGCTGGACACTGCGGCAGGTGCCGGAAGTGCAGGGCGGCTTCATGGCGATGGACGTGCATACCGGCCGGGTGCTGGCGATGCAGGGCGGATTTTCCTACCAGCATTCGGTTTTCAACCGCGCCACCCAGGCCGCGCGCCAGCCGGGGTCAAGCTTCAAGCCGTTCGTTTATGCCACCGCGCTGGACAGCGGCTTTACCCCGGCCACGATCGTGATCGACGCCCCGATCGAGGTGGATTCGGGCGATGGCATCTGGCGGCCGACCAACGCCAGCAAGCAGTTCTACGGGCCGACGCCGCTGCGCACCGGAATCGAGCAGTCGCGCAACCTGATGACGGTGCGCCTGGCCCAGGAGATCGGCATGGAAACCGTTGCCAGCTATGCGCAGCGTTTCGGTGTCTACGAGAAACTGAACCCGTTTCTGGCCAATGCGCTTGGCAGCCAGGAGACCACGCTGTTCAAGATGGTGGCGGCCTATGCGATGTTCGCCAATGGTGGCGAGCGGGTGGAACCGACGCTGGTGGACCGCGTGCAGAACCGCTGGGGAGAGACGGTGTACCGTCACGATCAGCGGGTTTGCGAAGACTGCCAGTATGCCTCGCTTGAGCCCGGCGTCGCACCACGCATCACCTCGAACCGAGAACGCGTGATGGACGCGATCACCGCCTATCAGCTGACCTCGATGATGCAGGGCGTGGTGCAACGCGGCACAGCCAGCGGCCGGGTCAATCTGGGTGTGCCGGTCGCCGGCAAGACCGGCACCACCAATGATGCCAAGGATGTCTGGTTCATCGGCTTCACCAGCAATATCGTCGCCGGTTGCTATATCGGCTATGACCGGCCCCGGTCACTGGGGCGCGGCGCTTCGGGCGGCGGCATGTGCGGGCCGGTGTTCAACCAGTTCATGCAGAAGGCGACCAAGAAATACGGCGGCGGCAAATTCGATCTGCCCCCCGGCGGCCATTTCATCAAGATCGACCGCTTTACCGGTGCGCGCCTGTCCGACGACGCCAGCGGCCCGCATGTGGTGGCCGAGTATTTCCGCGACGGCGAAGATCCGCTGTTCGGCATCGCCTTTGACGGCGGCTTTGCGATGGGCGCGAACCTGCCCCTGTTCACCGAGGTTGCCGAGGGTGGCCAGCAGGTGCGCACGTCGGGCGGCGACGTGGTGGTGATCCCGAAAAAGGCCGATTTCGGCACGCTCAGTTCCGGCGGGCTGTACTGAACCGCAATCGGGTTGGGGTTCAGCTTGTCGCAGATCCGCGCAAACCGGTCTGGCAGTCATGGCCCGATATCAGCATTATTTTGCCGATTGACTGCGGGAATTTCCCCTACGGCACAATTTTGCCGCAACGTCAGAATAGGATTGTACACGCACAGGCTTGAAATCGGTCGTTCCAGACGTTTTGGCACGGCCAGTGAAAAGTGACGTTTAGAATCGGGACGCATTGAGATGTCGAATTTCAAGACAGGCAATCACAGGGTCAAGGTGGAATTCGCATATCCTGACTCCGCACCGAAGGCCGCAATGCGGATTTCGGCAGGCAGGGATCTTTCGGCGGTGAATTCGAAGCATGCGCCAGCCGGCGTGTGGCTGGGCGAAGACTGCGATTGTCCGCATGTCAGGCATCTTTGGCTTCTGGATGTGCTGGCAGACATGCGCCGCTATGCGCGCGACGCCGCGCTGGTCGAATTCGAACAAAGCCTGGGCCGGGTCAGCGAAGGGCTGATCGAGGAAATCCGCCAGCGCGTTCAACCCGGTCCGGGCGGCATCGCGAAATAAGTAGCGAAATAAGCAGCGCTTGCCCCCTGTTGCCCGCTCGGCTATCACCCCGATCCAGTTGAAGTGCCAGCCAAGATCGTGACATCCAATGCGCGCCGAGACGCAAAACACCGTCGATGCCATTCAGAAATCCTTGGGGCTCCTGCGCCAGCGGATGGATTTTGACACCGCCCAGCACCGGCTGGAGGAATTCAACGCGCGGGTCGAGGATCCGACGCTGTGGGATGATCCCGAGAACGCGCAGAAGCTGATGCGCGACCGGCAGATGCTGGTCGACGCGATGGAAACCTACCAGGGCATCGAGCGCGATCTGAACGACAATGTCGAACTGATCGAACTGGGCGAAATGGAGGACGACGCCGAGGTTGTCGCCGACGCCGAGGCCGCGCTGAAACGGCTGGCCGGCAAGGCCGCGAAGAAAGAGATCGAGGCGCTGCTGAACGGCGAGGCGGACGGCAACGACACGTTCCTGGAAATCAATTCCGGGGCCGGGGGCACGGAAAGCTGCGACTGGGCCAACATGCTGGCGCGGATGTATGTCCGATGGGCCGAAAAGAAGGGCTACAAGGTCGAATTGCAGTCCGAAACGCCGGGCGAAGAGGCGGGCATCAAATCGGCGGCCTACAAGATCAGCGGCCCCAACGCCTATGGCTGGTTGAAGTCGGAAAGCGGCGTGCACCGGCTGGTGCGGATTTCACCCTATGATTCCGCCGCCCGCCGCCACACTTCTTTCAGTTCGGTCTGGGTCTATCCCGTCGTCGACGACAATATCGAGATCGAGGTGAATCCGTCCGACATCCGGCTGGACACCTACCGGTCTTCGGGTGCGGGCGGGCAGCACGTCAACACCACCGATTCGGCCGTGCGCATCACCCACCTGCCCACCGGAATCGTGGTCACCAGTTCGGAAAAGTCCCAGCACCAGAACCGCGATATCGCGATGAAGGCGCTGAAATCGCGGCTGTACCAGATGGAACTGGACAAGCGGAACGCCGCCATTACCGAGGCCCATGAAAACAAGGGCGACGCCGGCTGGGGCAACCAGATCCGGTCTTACGTGCTGCAGCCCTACCAGATGGTCAAGGATCTGCGCACCAACTTTGAAACCTCCGACACGCAAGGCGTGCTGGACGGCGACCTTGACGGGTTCATGGCCGCGACCCTGGCGATGGATGTGTCCGGCAAAAGCCGCGGCGAAGCACAGGCCGAAGACTAGATCAGCGAATTCGGCACCACCATTGGTTGCATCCCGATACTAGACAACACGCTGCAATTTTAGCCCATATGGACTATGGATATTTTCTTGGTGGCGTGGGACTATTTCAGTATAGAATAGGTATTTATCATCACAGATTGGGGGACGAAATGGCCAACATTACACACAACGCGACACTGGATGGCGTGAACGACTTCAATGATCTATTTGGAAATCCGATAAGTTGGAACGGGGGGGATTACATTGGTTTTGTCGGTATGTTCGAACCGAACGCGGCCGATGTCACCACCGTCAATTTCAGCCTTACAGGTGCCGATTGGACAATCGAGGCGCTACGGTTCGGTTCGTCGACCGACGTTACGAATTTCACCGATCTGGACGCTGGTCTTGGGCGGAACATCCACTACCTCCGGCTTGGCCAGAATTCCGATGTCGATCTGATTTCGACTCGTGTCAGACACATTTCGGGTTTTGATGGCAATTTGCATGACATTACGCTTGGCTCGGTCGATACCGGCAGTATCCGGTCAATCAACCTTTATGCCACGACCAACATTATCACGACCGGCGCGGCGTGGGTGCATTCAATCGAAACCGGCGGCGCAGACACG
>JAJDOB010000156.1 GCA_022340385.1 Rhodobacter sp. | reverse complement strand
AACCGGTTCCTGAGCCCGAGCAGCAGGAAGAACAACAGCACGCCGCCCAGCACCGTCTGGACCCCGCCCAGCCATTCGACCCAGCCATCCAGGTGATCCAGTTCTACGTCGTCCAGATAGCGCCGGTGAAATCCGAGGTAGGGAAAGGTATTGGCGATCGACAGGCCCAGCCCCTGCCAGATCGCCGCCACGCCTTCGACCTCCTTGCCGTGTTTCAGGTACGACCCCAGGATCCCCCAGAAGACCGCTATCAGCACCGCCAGCCCCGCAATCGGGCGGCCTACCGAATGCCCGTATTCCGACACAAACCCATAACCCCAATTCATCCAGCGGTTCAGCTGCCCGCCATCGAACGCATCACAGCGCAACTCCTGCCGACCGAAAAACGCCTCTGCATCCGGCTTGTGCAAACCGTTCATGACCTGCCGCAATCGCGTATAGGCGCGCTTGGCCTCGCCCGCGCCCTTGGCGTTGATATCCGGCCAGTTGCCCGGCGAAATCGGAATATCCGTGTCCTGATGAAACTCGCGCCCGTAAAACTTCGGCACGGCCCCGGTGAACCGCACCCCGGCGAAACTGGTTGTGCCGCCAAATCCCTCGTTGGAAAAATCCACCACTCCGCTGAACGTCGCGGAACTGAAAAAGGCAGGCCCGCTGAAAATCCACTTTTCCAATACAACTGTATTGGAAAAGTGGATATCACGCAGGTCAATAAAACTCTCCGCGACCGGCAGCTCTGCCCCCGATTCATCTGCCTTCATCAACAGCCGCGTCACCGCCGCAAGATCGCTGTCATCTGCCGCCTCTGGCATCGCCAGCCGATCCCGGAACGCCGCCGCAATCTCGCCCCGCTCTTCCTGGATCAACGGGTCCAGATCGCCGGGTTCCAATTTCAGCTTTTCCTCAAGTTCCGTCCGCGCGGCCTGATCCATCTCGCCACAGGCCCAGCCGTTCCAATACCGCCGGTTTCAACTTCACACCGTCATTGCGTGTGGCAACGCCGGTCTTCGCGTCCACCTCGACAACAAACCCCGCAGGCTTTTCAGGATCGCGCAATTCTGACGTCATCGAAATCGACCTTTCGCCGCAATACCCGCCCGCAGCCTAGCCGACACACGCCGCAAGACAAGGCCGGCGCCGGTGTCTGCCGGCCTTAGCCGGCCGCCCAGCGCGGCGCGCGCCGCGCGAAAAACGCCGAGATCCCCTCGGGCGCCTCGTCGCCGTCCCACTGGCGCACCAGTGCCGCGATGCTGGCGTCGATCACCGCCTCGTCGATGCGCGGCCCCATCGCGCGGGCCAGCGCCTTGGCCGCCGCAACCGCGCCGGGCGCGCAGGCCAGATAGGGCGCGACCTCTGCCTCGACCGCCGCGTCCAGGTCTTGCCCGGGCACCGCCCTTGCCAGCACCCCCAGCGTGACCGCCTCGTCGGCCTCGAATATCCGGGCCGACATGAACACGCGGCGCGCCATCGCCTCGCCCATGCGGGCCAGCACATAGGGGCCGATGGTGGCCGGGATCAGGCCCAGCCGGGTTTCCGTCAGCCCGAATTTCGCGCCCGCCACGCCGATGGCCACATCGCAGACGCAGGCCATGCCGATGCCGCCGCCGAACGCCTGCCCCTGCACCCGCCCGATCAGCGGCCTGGGCAGCGTGTTCAGCGCGAACAGCATCGCAGCCAGCGTCTTTGCCTGCGCCGCGCGCTGGTCCGGCGTGGCCGACATCTGCGCCTTCATCCAGCCCAGATCGCCCCCCGCACAAAAGCTGCGCCCGGCCCCGGTCAGCACCACGACGCGCACCGCATCATCCGCGCCCAGTTGCGCCGCGGCCTGCGTCAGATCGGAAATCATCTGCGCGTTCAATGCGTTGTGCTTTTCGGGCCGGTTCAGGCACAGCGTCGCAACGCCGCGCGCGTCACACGTGATCGTCAAGGTTTCAAACATGCGCATTCCCCCGCATCGCCCGCGCCATCGCCGCCGCCCTGTCCAGCACCGCAGGGTCAAGCCCGGTGTCATAGCCCAGCGCCGCAAGCCGCGCCGCCACCGCCTCTGTCGCGACATTGCCCGCCGCCCCGGGCGCATAGGGGCAGCCCCCCAGCCCGCCGGCAGCGGCATCGAACACCCGCAATCCGGCCGCCAGCGACACCTCCATGTTGTCCAGCGCGCGCCCGCCGGTGTCGTGGAAATGCCCCGCCAGATGTTCAGGCGGCACCACCTCGCACACGGCGCGCAGCATTGCGGCCACCGCATCCGGATCGGCCCGCCCGATGGTGTCGCCCAGCGAAACCTCGTAACAGCCCATCGCGAACAGGGCCTGTGCGACGCGGGCGACCTGCGCCGGCGCAACCGGCCCGTCATAGGGGCATTCGACGACGCAGGACACATAGCCGCGCACCGGCAGGCCGCGCGCCTTTGCCGCCTCGGCCACCGGGGCAAAACCGTCCAGGCTTTCGGCTATCGAGCGGTTGATATTCGCCCTGGAAAACCCTTCCGAGGCAGAGCCGAAGATCGCGACCTCGTCGGCGCCCGCCGCCACCGCGTCTTCGAACCCGCGCATGTTGGGTGTCAGGGCCGCATAGGACACGCCCGGAACGCGGGTGATCCCGGCCAGAACCGCGGCGCTGTCGGCCATCTGCGGCACCCATTTGGGCGACACGAAACTGGCCACCTCGATGCGGCGGAACCCGGCGCCGCCAAGACAATTCACCAGCGCGATCTTTTCGGACACCGGGATCGCGCGCGCCTCGTTCTGCAATCCGTCGCGCGGGCCGACTTCGAAAATCTCGACATATCCGGCCATGCTCAGCCCCTCCATGCGGGGTAGAATTCCCGGTCAAACAGCAGGTCCGCGCCGGCGGGCGGCAGCGACGCCTGAAATCCGGGCCGGTCGGTGATCCGGGCGTACCACGCCGCGACCCGTTCGAACCCGTCAACCGGCGTGAAATGCCGGGTCATGTAGATCGCCTGCCCGACGCTGATGTCGGCGGCGGAAAACCCCGAATCCAGCAGGTATTCGCGCCCGTCAAGCCGGGCTTCGATCGCGCCATAGCATTTCTCCAGCCGCCTGGCTTCGAGCCGCATCACGATGCCAGAGCGCATGGCGTCGTCGTAAAGCGCGATATGCTGCTGGGTCAGGGCCGCGCCATGCTGGCTGAGCGTTTCGGCGAAATGCACCCAGATCAGCCAGTCGGCACGTTCGCCGTCACCGGTGGCGCGGCCCAACCCGGCCCCGGGAAAGCGTTCGCACAACACCTGCGTGATCGCCCCGGTTTCCCAGATCGTCCGCCCATCCAGTTCCAGCGCCGGCACCCGGCCCGCGGGGTTCAGCGCCAGATATTCCGGCGATCGCAGCCCCTTGTCGAACCCGTGCGTCACGGTTTCGAAGTCCACGCCGAGTTCGTGCAGCAGCCAGAGCGAGCGCATCGACCGGGTCTGATGACAGTGATGCAGCCGGATCATGCGGGCGCTCCGTTCGCGGGCAGGACCGGGCGGGTGGTGCGATAGCTTTCGCGTGCGCTGATCGCCGTGAACCACGCCTGAAGATGCGCATGGCCCGCCAGCATCGCGCGCGCCTCGTCGGCTTCGGCGAACGCACCGACCATCGGCGCAAGGTGGCAATCGGCGGGGCCGATGTCATGGCCATCCAGCACCAGGGCCTCTGCCGCGATGTCATCCAGCGCGCCCAGCACGCGCGGCGCGGCGGCAAGCCCGGCCGACAACTCGCCCAGATCGGTTGCCCGCCCGCAGGCCGGGCCAAACACGGCCTGCGCATAGACCTGCCGGACAAGCGGCCAATAGGCGTATGCGTCGACGATGCCGGCCACCTGACGGGCGCGCGCCGCCGCCTTGCGCCCGCTGACGGCCGGCAGCAGATAGGCCAGGATCGCCCCGGTTTCGTACAGCCGAAACGCCCCGTCCCACAGCACCGGCACCCGCCCGAAGGGATGATGCTTTCGCAGCGCCGCCGTGGAGGCGTCGAACGGGTCGATATCCTGAAATCCGGCGCGCAACCCGGCCTCGGCCAGCGCCATTCGCGCCGCCCAGGTGTAAACGCTGTGGCGATATCCGATCAGGGTCAGGCTCACGCCGCGTCCTCTTCCAGCCGGATCAGCGCCGCCCCGGCCTCGACCTGGACTGCCGCCGCCACCAGCACCTCTGCAACCACGCCGTCGCGTGCGGCCACCAGCACATGTTCCATCTTCATCGCTTCCAGAATGGCCAGCCTGTCCCCCTTGGCGACGATCTGGCCGACGCTTGCGAACACCGCCTTGACCAGCCCGGGCATCGGCGCCTCGACCAGATTGCCGTCGCCCCCCGCCGCCCCGGTCACATCCAGCGCATCAATCGCGGAAAACCCGTAGCCATTGCCGAAGAACACGGTGATATCGGCGCCCTGGCGCAGGATTTCGGCGGGCGTCCTGTGCCCGTCGATCCACCAGGCCCCGGCCCGGCGTTCGACCAGATGCGTGGCCTCGTCGACCGCAACCCGGAACCGACCGGTTCCAAGAACGGCGATCCGCGCAGGAATGACCTCGTCTTTCCAGACCAGCCGCGCGGCATGGGTCATCGGCGCCCACAACGTGAAACCCGGCAGGTCCGGCAATTCGCCATCCAGCCCAATCGCCGCCAGCGCCGCCAGCGCCCGGCTGCGGGAACAGGGCGCCGGTTCGGCGCTGAGCGCGACGATATCCCGGTCGATCAGCCCGGTATCGACATCGCCGGACAGGAAATCCGGATGCCGGACCAGCTTGCGCAGGAAGGCGTGGTTTGTCACCGATCCCGCCACCCTGGTATCGGCCAACGCCGTGGCCATCCGCGCCAGAGCCTGCGCGCGGTCGCGGCCATGGGTGATGATCTTGGCAATCATCGGATCGTAGAAGGCAGAGATCGCATCGCCCGCCCGGACCCCGCTGTCGGCGCGCGCATGGGCGGCGAATTCCAGATGCGTCAGCGTGCCGGTGGCCGGCAGGAACCCCTTGGGCACGTCTTCGGCGTACAGGCGGACCTCGACGGCGTGGCCGCTCAGCGGGATCCGGGCCTGCGTCATCGGCAGCGGTTCGCCCGCCGCGACACGCAACTGCCATTCGACCAGATCCACCCCGGTGATTGCCTCTGTGACCGGATGCTCGACCTGCAGGCGCGTGTTCATTTCCATGAAAAAGAAACCGTCGGGGCGCAGGCCCTGACTGGCATCGACGATGAATTCGACGGTGCCCGCGCCCTTGTAACCGATGGCCTCTGCCGCGCGCACCGCCGCGGCCCCCATCGCCGCGCGCATGTATTCGGTCATGCCCGGCGCCGGCGCTTCCTCTATCACCTTCTGATGGCGGCGCTGTAACGAGCAGTCGCGTTCGTGCAGATGAACCGCCCTTTGCCCGTCGCCAAACACCTGTATTTCGATATGGCGCGGTTTTTCCACGTATTTCTCGATCAGGACGGCGTCGTTGCCAAAGGCGCCGCTGGCCTCTGCCCGGGCCGAGGCCAGCGCATCGGCGAAGGCGCCCGGCGCATCGACCCGCCGCATGCCCTTGCCGCCGCCGCCCGCAACCGCCTTTATCAGCACCGGATAGCCGATCTTGGCGGCCTCGCCCGCCAGCATGGCGGCGTCCTGACCGGCCCCGTGATAGCCCGGCACCACCGGCACGCCGGCCTTGACCATCAGCGCCTTGGCCGCGTCCTTCAGGCCCATCGCCCGGATCGCATCCGCCGAGGGGCCGATGAACACCAGCCCCGCCGCCTCGACCGCATCGACGAATTCGGGGTTCTCGGACAGGAACCCATAACCGGGATGGACCGCCTGCGCCCCGCTGTCCAGCGCCGCCGCGATGATCACATCGCCGCGCAGATAGCTTTCACCCGGCGGCGACGCGCCGATATGCACGGCAGCATCGGCCATTTCGACATGTTTCGCGCGCGCGTCGGCGTCCGAATAGACCGCCACCGTGCCCACGCCCATGGCCTTCGCCGTCTCCATCACCCGGCAGGCGATCTCGCCCCGGTTGGCGATCAGTATCTTGTCAAACATTCGTCTCTGTCCTCACGGGAAACGCGTCCAGGACGCGTTCCAGGCCGGAAATGATTCCCGGCAGGAAACTCAAATCACATTCAAAAGCCACTTGGTGCGCCTGCCTTGACCGGTCCAGGTTCAACGACACCTGCACATCAAGCGCCCCAAGACTGCCTTTTTGCTGCATCGACACGGCCAGATCGGGCTCCATGCAATCCAGTTTCGCACTTGTTGTCCGCAACGCATCCAGTTCTTTCATCTCACCGAGGAAACCTTGCAGTTCATCGGTTCTAATGAAAGTTCCCCGATGCTTTATTCGCGTACCCGGCGCCTCAAGCGTCGCTGAAACAAGCAGCCAGTTTGCGTCGCAATATTCTTGCGACTGTGGAAACTCATAACCGAGTATCGAAAGCTTCAGACCGGCAATCTGTATGTCGTGCGCCATCAAACCCGCCTCCACCCACCGCCCAGCAACACCTCTGCCTCTGCCACAATGCCCTGCACGATCTCGCCCGCAGGCCGCACCGCGTCGATCAGCCCTGCCGCCTCGCCGACGAATGTGTTCGAGGCCACGGGATCGCCCGCCTCCCAGCCCGCGACCCATGCGGGCGCGACCGTTTCCGCTGCGGCCAGCAACGCGTCCACGCGCCCGTGCCAGCGGTCGGTAAAGGCGTTCTTCAGCACCCGGCAGGTGTAACGCCCGGGCCAGTTCAGGCGGCGCGCGACATCCATCACGGTCGAGCGGATCGTGTCATCGCCTCCGGCGCGCACTGCGGCAGCCTGCATGGCCGTCGACACCAGCGCCTCGTCGCTGGCCCACAGGCGCGAGCCCATCAGCACGCCATCGGCCCCCAGCATCAGTGCGGCGGCCAACCCGCGCCCGTCGGCAATGCCGCCCGCCGCCACCAGCAGCGTGCCCGGATGCGCGCGCGCCAGCATGTCCGCCGCTTCCGGCACCAGTGTCATTGTGGCGCGGCTTTCGCCATGCCCGCCGGCCTCTGCGCCCTGCGCCACGATCACCGCCGCGCCAAGGTCTGCCGCCTGACGGGCGTCGCGCAGGGTCTGCACCTGGCAGATCAGCGGCACGCCGGCCTCGGCGATCTGACCTGCAAACTGCGCCGGATTGCCGAAACTCAGGAAAATCGCCCGCGGTTTGCGCGCCAGCACCTGCTCCAGCACCCCGGGCCGGTCCGCCAGCGCCCAGGTGATCAGCCCGCACCCGACAGCCTCGTTCCCGGCCTCGCCGAACTGGGCCTCGATCCATTCGGCATCGCAATAGGCGCCGCCGATCAGCCCCAGCCCGCCGGCGCGGGTCACCGCTGCGGCAAGCTTTCCGCCCGCCGCCCTGGCCATCGGGGCAGAGATGACCGGATGATCCAGTGCGAAGGCGCGTGTCAGCCGTGTCTCTATCATGTGCACCACCCTGCCCGTCTTCCGCCGTCATACCAACGGCCCATTCCCGCATATACCATGCGCCGCGCCAGGTTCTGGCCATCCACCTTGACGTCGATCAGAAACCGGCCGTACCTGTCGCGCTCATGCAATTCGGTTGAAATCCGGCGCGCCTTCCAGATCTGCCATCTCAGATAGTAGGTCGCACTGACCGCATGAATCCATTCGCTGGGGCAGCGCGGCGAAAACAGCTCCGGCGAGTCGTAGCCAAGCAGCCTGCCCCTGGAAAATCCTTCTTTCGGGCAAAGTAACTTGACCGTATCGCCATCCGTGATCTGCCAGATCCTGCAGCCCCTTGTCGGGGTGGCCAGACCCTTTGCAGCATCGACCAGCACCGGAAGCATGACCAGACCGAACACCGCCATCATCATCCAGCCAATGACCGGAATCTGCCGCAGCCTGCGGAACCGTCGCCGGGGTGGAAGCCCCATGCCGGACGTCGGCGCGCGGCGATAGTCGCGGCTGAACAGGGCCACCTTGTTGCGTCGTTTCGCCATTTCAATCCACCTGCACCGCGCTACATCCGGAACACGCCGAACCGCGTGTCCCCGACCGGGGCGTTCAAGGCCGCGCGCAGGGACAGCGCCAGCACCTCGCGGCTTTTGCGCGGATCGAGGATGCCGTCGTCCCAAAGCCGGGCAGAGGCGTAAAGCGGGTGCGACTGGCGTTCGAACATCTCGACCGTCGGGCGCTTGAATTCGGCCTCGTCCTCGGCCGACCACGCGCCGCCGCCCCGCTCTATCGCATCGCGTTTCACCGTGGCCAGCACGCCCGCGGCCTGCGCGCCGCCCATGACCGAAATACGCGAATTGGGCCAGGTCCACAGGAACCGGGGCTGATAGGCACGCCCGGCCATGCCATAGTTGCCCGCCCCGAATGAACCGCCGACAATCATCGTGATTTTCGGCACAGAGGTGGTGGCGACCGCCGTCACCATCTTGGCACCGTGGCGCGCGATGCCCTCGTTCTCGTATTTGCGCCCGACCATGAAACCGGTGATATTCTGAAGGAACACCAGTGGGATACGCCGCTGAGAGCAGAGTTCGATGAAATGCGCGCCCTTCTGGGCGGCTTCGGAAAACAGCACGCCGTTGTTGGCGACAATCCCGACCGGCAGGCCCATCACATGGGCAAAGCCGCAGACCAGGGTTTCGCCGAAGCGCGCCTTGAACTCGTCGAAACGCGACCCGTCCACCAGCCGCGCGATCACCTCGCGGATGTCATAGGGTGTGCGCAGATCGCACGGCACGACGCCCAGCAACTCTTCGGGATCGTAAAGCGGCGGATCATCGTCGCACAGCGAGCGGGTCTTGTGTGCTGCTTCCCCCAGCGAGCCCACGGCCTGCCGCGCCAGCGCCAGCGCATGGGCGTCATCCTCGGCCAGGTAGTCGGCCACGCCCGACAGCCGGGTATGCACATCGCCGCCGCCCAGATCCTCGGCCGTCACGACCTCGCCCGTCGCCGCCCGGACCAGCGGCGGCCCGGCCAGAAAGATTGTCCCCTGGTCGCGCACGATAATGGTGACATCGGACATCGCGGGCACATAGGCGCCGCCCGCCGTGCAAGAGCCCATGACAACAGCGATCTGGGCGATGCCGTTCGCCGACATCCGCGCCTGATTGTAAAAGATGCGGCCAAAATGGTCGCGATCCGGGAACACCTCGTCCTGATTGGGCAGGTTGGCACCGCCACTGTCGACCAGGTACAGGCAGGGCAGATGGCATTCCTCGGCGATCTCCTGCGCGCGCAGGTGTTTCTTGACGCTCATCGGGTAATAGGTGCCGCCCTTCACGGTGGCGTCGTTGCATACCACCATCACGTCACGGCCCATGACCCGGCCAATCCCGGCGATCACCCCGGCAGCCGGCGCGGCCCCGCCATACAGCCCATGCGCCGCCGTCGCCCCGATTTCCAGAAACGCAGAGCCGGGATCAAGCAGCCCCGCCACCCGGTCGCGCGGCAGCATCTTGCCCCGGCTGACGTGGCGGTCGCGCGCCTTGTCGCCGCCGCCCGCAGCGGCCAGCGCCGCGGCGTCGGCAACCTGCTGCAACGCCTCAAGATGCGCGGCGCGGTTGGTGCGGGCCTGTTCGGATCCGGGCAGGTGGTTTGATCTGAGTTTCATGTTCTATCGCCCCTCTCCGGACGCTGGCGATACGCGTGCCAGCCGGCATTCTGGTTGGAATCAACGCCTGTTTCAGAAGTACCGATCTACTTCATCCGTATGGCAACAAGGCCGCAATGTTTCATTTCCCTACTCCTGCAGCACGCAATACGGCGCGGTGGAACGCCCTTCGCGGCAGGCAACGAATTCTGTCGTGACCCCGGCGATTTCGGATATCTCGCAGCCCAACTGCGCGGCTTCTGCGTGTTCGGCCGGTTTGCTGGCGGCCACCGCCGCGCATTTCTGCGCCACGTAGCCGAACCATTGCCCCATCAGTTGCGTCAGTTCCGAACTGCCAGCCGAGGTCAGCCGTGCGATCAGGGCGGTGCGTTCGCCCGCCAGCGCCGACTGCCAGCCTTCATGCTGCACGCTCAGACAGGCGACGTGACCGTCTGATCCGACCTGCTCGGCTGCGCAGGGCCCGAACATCAGGCTGGCGCATTGGTCCCAGACGGTGGTCTGGCCCATCGCCTCGATACAGTCCAGCACGCCGCGCTGCGCCTCTGACACGCCGGCGGTTTCCGCCGTCGCCGGACCGGCCACAACCAGCCCCAGCGCCAGCGCAATCGGGATCCGCATCAGTAGTCCACCGCCATTTGTTCCAGGTAGAGCGTCTGTTCGCCGGTCATCCGCATCAGGCAGCCGACCGTAGCCGGGCCACCGCCGGTGCCACCGCCCCATTGGGCGCGTTCATAGGCGCAGGTGGCGTCGCGAAACGCGATCCAGGCGCGCTGCATGTCGCGCAGGGCATCGGCCTGGCTGACATAGCCCGCAGCGCCGCCATATCCGGCGTCTTCGCTGCGTTCGCGCGCGCGCAGGCGCTGATAGCTGTCATTCAGGCGGCCATCCCAGTATCCCAGTTCGCGGTCGATGCAGCCGCTCATCCCGATGGTTGTGCCGCCCATGCCGGTGGCGCTCATGCAGGCGTTGGCGGATGCGCCGATACAGGCCCGCTGCGCCGCCGGGTCCGGGGCCGCGTCCAGACAGGACTGGGTGTGGTACAGGTTGAAGACCAGTTCCTGCGCGCCCGCCGGGGTGCCCAGCACCAGTGCCGCAGCCAGCAGCGCCCACTTCGGTTGTCGTGTCATGGCTCGCCTCCTTCCCTATTTTCTGGCCCAGTGGTCCAACACCATAACTCTCAGAGCGGTCATGTCGATCAGGCACAGGTTGTAGATGCGCGCGGCATTTGCGGCGGGGGCATGCGGCTGGGCGCGGGCCGGGCAATCGGCGGCGCGGTAAGCCTCGAACAGCGTCTGGCTTTCCAGCAGTTGCGCGGCGGCGGTGGCCGGGCCGGACTGCGACTCTGCCAGCGCGTCGGCTTGGCCCGCCCGCGCCTGCGCGCCGCTCAGCGCCTCTGCCATGACGATGTCCCAGGCCGCGGCTTCGCGCAGCATGCAGATATCGTCATTCACACCGCGATCGACGCAGGGGAAATTCAGATCGAAGCGACACTCCATCGCCACGCCGATTTCCTTTTCCAGGGCGCAGTCGCGCAAGGCACTGACCAGCCCGCCATCGGCGGTTTCGCCAAGGAACAGATCCTGGGCGACGGCGGGCAGTGACAACATCGCGGCGGCCAGCAGCCCGGGTGCGAGATCGGCCAGCCTCACCCCATTGCCCCCATCAGCTCTCTCCCGACCAGCATCCGCCGGATTTCGGATGTGCCGGCGCCGATCTCCATCAGCTTGGCGTCACGGAACAGGCGCGCGACCGGGGCGTCGGCCAGAAAGCCGGCACCGCCCATCGCCTGCACCGC
>JAJDOB010000143.1 GCA_022340385.1 Rhodobacter sp. | reverse complement strand
CGGATTCCGAACTGCTGATCGTGCCACAGGACGGCAAACTGCGGATCTGCACGGAACTGGGTATTATCGACCTGGAACCAAAGGAAATCGCGATCATCCCGCGCGGGCTGGTGCATCGGGTCGAACTGGTCGACGGGCCGGCGCGCGGGTTTGTCTGCGAAAACTACGGGCAAAAGTTCGAATTGCCCGGCCGGGGGCCGATCGGTGCCAATTGCATGGCCAACCGGCGCGATTTCAAGACGCCGGTCGCGGCCTTCGAGGACCGCGAGGTACGCTCATCCGTTACCGTCAAATGGTGCGGCCAGTTTCACCGTACAAAAATCGGCCATTCGCCGCTGGACGTCGTCGCCTGGCACGGCAACTATGCGCCGGTGAAATACGATCTGCGCAATTACTGCCCGATCGGCGCGGTGCTGTTCGACCACCCCGATCCGTCGATCTTTACCGTTCTGACCGCCCCCAGCGGATCACCGGGGACTGCCAACATCGACTTCGTGCTGTTCCGCGAACGCTGGGGCGTCGCCGAAGACACGTTTCGCCCGCCCTGGTATCACAAGAACATCATGTCCGAACTGATGGGCAACATTTACGGGCAATACGACGCCAAGCCGAAAGGCTTCGTGCCAGGCGGGATGAGCCTTCACAACATGATGCTGCCGCATGGGCCGGATCAGGACGCGTTCGAAAAGGCGTCGAACGCCAACCTGGGGCCGGACAAGCTGGACAATACCATGTCCTTCATGTTCGAAACCCGGTTTCCGCAGCACCTGACCCGGTTTGCCGCCAAAGAGGCGCCCTTGCAGGACGACTATATCGACTGCTGGACGACGCTGGAAAAGAAGTTCGACGGGACACCCGGCAAGAAATAGCGTTTATTGGCCCAACGGATTCCAGTTTTCCGGGAAACCGGTTTTCCGGAAAACTGGAATCGCTTTAACAAGGGGTGGAAATGCCCCAACAGTGGAAGATCAAACCAACATGCCATTGAGAAAAAGCTGGGTTGAAAGCGCCAATTCGCCCGAAACCGAATTCCCGCTGAACAACCTGCCTTATGGTGTGTTTTCCGCCGGACAGCGCAACCATCACTGCGGCGTCGCAATCGGCGACAGCATTCTTGATGTCACCGCTCTGGAAGACGCGCATATGCTGCGTCCCAGCGGCGATGCCAAGGTATTCGACTCCGGCAACTGGAACGCCTTCATGGAACTGGGCCCCGAAGTCTGGGGCAGGTTCCGCAATCAGCTGGTCGGACTTCTGGGCGAATCGGCTGACAGTTTCATCCGCGATGGATGCAGGGTGGCGCTGGTGGCGATGACGGACGCGACCATGCATATGCCGTTCAAGGTGGCCGAATTCACCGATTTCTACGCCGGGCGACATCACGCCACCAATGTCGGCACGATGTTTCGCGGCGCCGAAAACGCGCTGCCGCCAAACTGGCTGCATATCCCGATCGGGTATAATGGGCGCGCGTCGTCCGTCGTGGTCAGCGGCACCGATATTCGCCGCCCCTGGGGGCAGTTGAAATCGCCGGATCACGCGGCCCCCGCCTTCCTGCCCTGCCGCCGCTTCGATATCGAGCTTGAGATCGGCGCGATTGTCGGCAAACGGTCCGACGGGCCGGTGTCGGTGGCGTCGGCGGACGAGATGATCTTTGGCTATGTCCTGCTGAACGACTGGTCCGCGCGCGATATCCAGGCCTGGGAGTATCAGCCGCTGGGTCCGTTTCAGTCCAAGGCGACTGCCACCAGCATCAGCCCCTGGATCGTGACCCGTGCGGCGCTGGATCCGTTCCGCACCTCGACCCCACCGCGCGAAGTGCCGCTGTTGCCGCATCTGCACGAACCCGGCCCGATGCTGTATGACATACCGCTGGAAGTGTCGCTGCAACCCCGGGGCGCTGCGAAAGCGTCTGTGATCGCAAAGACCAATTACGCCGAGATGTACTATTCCGCGGCGCAGCAACTGGCCCATCACACCACGGCGGGCAGCCCGATGAATGTCGGCGACCTGCTGGGATCCGGCACGATTTCGGGTGCCGGAAGGCACGAACGCGGCAGCCTGCTGGAACTGAGTTGGGGCGGAAAAGAGCCGTTCACGCTCGACACCGGCGAAACCCGGAGTTTTGTCGAGGACGGCGATACGCTGACCCTGCGCGGCGCCGCCCAGGGCGATGGCTATCGCGTCGGGTTTGGCGAATGTTCCGGCACCGTGATCGCCGCGCTGGACGCATCTGACCTGCCCTATCCCACCATGAAGGACGCTTGAAATGGCAAAGGCTTTCGCATCGCAAGGCGACCTGACTGAAAAGCAGACCAGCTTTACCGAAATCGGCGACGGGCTTTATGCCTTCACCGCCGAGGGTGACCCCAATTCCGGCGTCATCATCGGTGATGACAGCGTGATGGTGATAGAGGCACAGGCGACGCCGAGACTGGCCAACAAGGTGATTGAGTGCATTCGCGGCGTCACCGACAAGCCGATCAGCCATCTGGCGCTGACCCATTACCATGCGGTGCGGGTGCTGGGGGCAAGCGCCTTTGACGCGCCTCAGGTCATCATGTCAGAAAAGGCCCGTGCAATGGTTGTCGAACGCGGGCAGGAAGACTGGGACAGCGAGTTCGCCCGTTTCCCGCGCCTGTTTCAGGGGCACGAGGAAATCCCCGGACTGACCTGGCCCACCACCACATTCAAGGGCCGGATGAGTGTCTATCTTGGCCAAAGGCGCATTGATCTGATGCAATTGGGCCGCGCGCATACGGCCGGCGACATCGTGGTGTATGTGCCCGATCAGAACGTCATGTTCACCGGCGATATCGTCGAGTACAAATCCGCCTGCTATTGCGGCGACGGGCATTTTCACGACTGGCCCGGCACACTGGACGCGATCCGCGCCTGGGATGTCGATGCGATTGCACCGGGGCGCGGGGACGCGCTGGTCGGGCGCGAGATGGTCAATGCCGCATTGGATAGCACCGCCGAATTCGTGCGTTCTACCTATGCACCGGCGGCGCGGGTCGCGCTGCGCGGCGGGTCGCTGAAAGAGGCCTGGGATGCCGTGCGCGCCGAATGCGACCCGAAGTTCAGCGACTTCGCGATCTATGAACATTGCCTGCCCTTCAACGTCGCCCGTGCCTATGACGAGGCGCGCGACATCGACACGCCGCGCATCTGGACGGCAGAACGCGACGCGGAAATGTGGGAAGCCCTGCAGGGATGATGCGATTTCTGCGGCTTGTGGCAATCTGGTACGCCATCGCTTCGGTGTTGCCAGGGGTTGCCGTAATGGCCGCGAACATGACCAGATAGAGAACTGCCATGCCCTATGACTATGAACCGTTTCCGTATACATCGCCGCCCGGACTGACAGCGCCGGAACCACGCCACAAGGTGGTGATCGTCGGCGCAGGTCCGATCGGGCTGGCGATGTCGCTTGATCTTGCAAGCTATGGCGTGGCCAGCGTCGTGCTGGACGACAACGATGTCGTCTCTGTCGGCTCGCGCGCGATCTGCTGGTCCAAGCGCAGCCTGGAGATTCTGGATCGGCTGGGTGTGGGCGAGCGTTGTGTGGACAAGGGCGTGACGTGGAAGGTCGGGCGCACGTTTCACGGTGACGAAGAGGTTTTCAGTTTCGATCTGCAACCGGAACCGGGCCACAAGATGCCCGCGTTTGTGAATCTCCAGCAGTATTATGTCGAGCAATATCTGGCCGAAGCCGCGCTGGCGAACCCGCTTGTTGACCTGCGATTCAAGAACAAGGTCACTGAAACGGCTCAGACCGCCGATTTCGCAACCGTGACGATTGAAACACCGGACGGCAGCTACGCGCTTGAAACCGAGTATCTGATCGCCTGCGATGGGGCCGGGTCACCGATCCGCCGGCAGATGGGGCTGGATTTCGATGGCGAGCTTTTTGAAGAGCGCTTCTTGATTGCCGATCTGGAGTTTCAGGCCGATTTCCCGTCAGAGCGGCGATTCTGGTTCGAACCGACCTTTCATCAGGGTCAGACCGCGCTGCTTCACAAGCAG
>JAJDOB010000289.1 GCA_022340385.1 Rhodobacter sp. | reverse complement strand
CGCCGCAAGGGCCGGGTCATCCTGAAACAAGCAGAGCATCTGGCATGAGCATCACCGAACGCCACATCCCCGACCGCCTGACCACACCGCTGCAGCGGCTGCTGAAAAGCTGGGAGGCTTTGCTGCTGCTGGTCGCGGTGGCAATCTTCACGATGAATTCCTTCGCCTCGCCCTATTTCCTGGACGCCTGGAACCTGAGCGACGCGACCTTCAATTTCACCGAAAAGGCGATGATCGCCTTTGCCATGGCGCTGCTGATCATCTCTGGCGAGATCGATCTCAGCGTCGCGTCGATCATCGCGCTGACCTCGACCGCGATGGGGGCCGCGGTGCAATACGGGGCCGGCACCACCGAAATCGTGCTGATCGGGCTGATCGTCGGCCTGCTGTGCGGTGCGTTCAATGCGGTGCTGGTGACGATCATGGGTCTGCCGTCCATCGTCGTTACCATCGGCACGATGAGCCTGTTTCGCGGCATCGGCTATATCATCCTGGGCGATCAGGCGTATCGCGGCTATCCGGCGGGTTTTGCCTTTTTCGGACAGGGCTATGTCTGGTGGGTGTTCAGCTTTGAAATCCTGCTGTTTTTCGTCTTTGCGCTGATTTACGGCGTGCTGCTGCACAAGACCAACTTTGGCCGGGCGGTCTTTGCCATCGGCAACAACCCGACCGGCGCGCTGTTCTCGGGCATCCGGGTGCGGCGCGTCAAGTTCATCCTGTTCCTGCTGACCGGCCTGATGGCGGGCATCGCCGCGATCTGCCTGACATCGCGGCTGGGCTCGACCCGCCCGTCGATTGCCGTGGGCTGGGAACTGGAGGTGGTGACGATGGTGGTGCTGGGCGGCGTCAACATCCTTGGCGGATCGGGGTCGATCCCCGGCGTCGTGATCGCGGCCTTCGTGATGGGGCTGGTCACGTTCGGGCTGGGCCTTCTGAACGTGCCGGGCATCGTGATGTCGATCTTCATCGGTCTGCTGCTGATCGGCGTCATCGCGTTGCCGCGGCTTTGGGCGATGGTCGCCGCACGGAGGGCGTGATGGAAAAATTCGCGTTCAGGATGCGTCTGAATCCCGGGATGGCGGATGAATATCGACGGCGCCATGATGCGATCTGGCCTGAACTCGTGGCGTTGCTGCGCGAGGCGGGCGTGTCGGATTATTCGATCTTCCTGGATGAAGAGACGCATATCCTGTTCGGGGTTCTGTGGCGCTCTGATGGGCACCGGATGGATGATCTGCCGGCGCATCCGCTGATGCAACGCTGGTGGGCGCATATGGCCGACATCATGGAAACCGAACCCGACAACAAGCCCGTGCTTGCCGCACTGCCGCGCGTCTTTCACATGCCATGACCGACCCGCCGCATATTGCCGTTATTGATATCGGCAAGACCAACGCCAAACTGGCGCTGGTCGATCTTGAAACACTTTGCGAACGCGCCGTTGTCACGCGGCCCAATACGGTGCTGCCCGGTCCCCCCTGGCCGCATTTCGATGTCGAGGGTCACTGGGCCTTTCTGCTGGATGCCCTGGGCCGGTTTCAACGCGATCATCGCGTTGACGGGATTTCGGTCACCACCCACGGGGCAAGCGCCGCATTGCTGGACGGCGCGGGCGCATTGGCGGCACCGGTGCTGGACTATGAACACACCGGCCCCGACACGTGCACCGAGGCGTATGATGCGATCAGGCCGACATTCGCGGAAACCGGTTCGCCGCGCCTGGGTATGGGGCTTAACCTGGGGGCCCAGCTGTTCTGGCAATTCGGCCAGGATCCGGGCCTGTTGGCCAGAACGCGCCATGTCGTGACCTATCCGCAATACTGGGGACACCGGCTGACCGGGATCGCCAGCACAGATGTCACCTCGCTGGGCTGTCACACCGATCTGTGGAACCCGCACGCACAGGCGTTTTCGTCGTTGGTGGATCGCCTTGGCATCCGCGACAAGATTGCGCCTGCCCGCGAATCCGGGGATATTCTGGGGCCGATCCTGCCGGGCATCGCCGCGGCTACCGGCCTTTCACCCGCAACGCCCGTGGTCTGCGGAATCCACGATTCCAACGCCTCGCTGCTGCCGCATATCATCGCGCGGCAAAGCCCCTTTGCGGTCGTTTCAAGCGGAACCTGGGTCATCGTCATGGCCGTGGGCGGCGATACGGTTTCGCTGGACCCGGCCCGCGATACCCTGATCAACGTCAGCGCGTTGGGCCAGCCGGTGCCATCCGCGCGTTTCATGGGCGGGCGCGAGTACGAAGTGATTCGGCAGGGCGTGGCGTCGGAACCGACGGGGGCAGATGTCGGGCAGGTGCTGAAGGACGAGGTCATGCTGCTGCCCGCGGTCGAACCGGGCTGTGGCCCGTTCCGGGGCGCACGCATGCGCTGGGCCCCGGTTGAACCGGCAGTCGGCAGCGGCCGCCGTGACGTGGCGCTGGCCTATTATCTGGCATTGATGACCGCCGAGTGCCTGAAGATGACGGGTGCCCGGGGCGACATCGTCGTCGAGGGCCCGTTCGCCCGAAACCGGCAATATCTGCAAATGCTGGAAACCGCCGCGCGCCGGCCGGTGACCGGATCGGATTCGATGACCGGGACCAGTACCGGCGCCGCGATGCTGTTTAGGCGGACCCGGGCAGAAAAACTGCACCAGGCCGTCTCAACGCCGCCCGGTGACACCGCAATGGCCCGCTATGCCGCAAAATGGCTGAACCTTGTGAATTCAGCGACGTAAATGGATAGCGGCGGTTGGCGTCGACTTGCATTTCATTTGATAGAATCCCCTCAGTGTCGTTGCATGGATCTGAGGGCTAATGATCGAAAAACGTCACGGTGGATATCGTAACCTCATCCGATACGCTATGCGGGCCGGGAAACGCCATCGCCGAGGCACAAGAACATGCGCCGTTCCGGTTGCCGCGCGCCAATGCGCGAACCCGGGCCGGTCGACAACACGCCGACAACTGGATCGCGGATCCAATCACTTGGGAAAACTGAAATGCTGAACGTAGGACTTCTTGGGGCCGGTCGCATTGCCGGGGTGCATGCCACGGCAATCTCGTCGAACCCCGAATCCACCCTGGTCGCGGTGTCGGATATCAATGCCGCTGCCGCCGAAAAAATCGCCACCGGCTATGGTGCCCAGATGCGCGACACGGATGCCATCCTGAACGATCCCGCGATCGACGCGGTGCTGATCGCCACGTCGACCGACACCCATTCCGACCTGATCGAACGCGCCACCGCCGCGGGCAAGTCGGTGCTGTGCGAAAAACCGGTTGATCTGTCGCTGGCCCGGGCGCAGGCCTGCCAAAAGGTCGTGGCCGCCAACGGCAAGCCGGTGATGATCGGCTTCAACCGCCGCTTCGATCCAAGCTTTTCCGCGCTCAAGGCGGCGCTGGACGCGGGCGAGATCGGCAAACCCGAATTGCTGTCGATCACCTCTTTCGACCCGGCGCCGCCGCCGGTTGCCTATGTCAAGGTCTCGGGCGGGCTGTTCCGCGACATGATGATTCACGATTTCGACATGGCGAATTTCCTGATGAACGCCGCGCCGGTGTCGGTCAGCGCGGTCGGCACGTCGATCGTCGATCCCGAAATCGGCGCCGCCGGGGATGTCGACACCGCCGTGGTCACGCTGACCTATGCCGACGGACGGATCGCCGTCATCAAGAACTCGCGCCGCGCGGTGTATGGCTATGACCAGCGGGTCGAGTTGCTGGGGTCCGAGGGGCTGCTGCAGGCGCAGAACATGCTGGAGAACACGGTCGTGAAATCCACGACCGCAGGTGTGACCGGGGCCAGGCCGACCTTCTTTTTCCTCGAACGCTACATGCCCGCATATACTGCCGAATGGGCGGCCTTCGTTGATGCGGTCAATGGCGGCAGCGCCATGCCGGTCACGCTGGACGACGGGGTGGCGGCGCTGGCCATGGCCGAGGCCGCGACCCGCTCGGTCAAGTCGGGCGCGCCGGTGCGGCTTGACAGCCTCGGCGTCTGAACGAACTCTTCAAGGATAAGCCAATGACCAAGACGCTGGACATTATCACGATTGGCCGCAGTTCGGTCGACCTTTACGGCAGCCAGATCGGTGGCCGGCTGGAAGATATGGGGTCGTTCGACAAATATATCGGCGGCAGCCCGACCAACATCGCCTGTGGCACCGCGCGGCTGGGCATGAAATCGGCGGTGATCACCGGTGTCGGCGACGAACATATGGGGCGGTTCATCGTCGAGCAGTTGCAGCGCGAAGGCGTCAACACCGACGGCGTCAAGACCGACCCCGACCGGCTGACGGCGCTGGTTCTGCTGGGCATCCGGGATCAGGAGCAGTTTCCGCTGATCTTCTACCGCGAGAACTGCGCTGACATGGGCCTGACCGAGGCGGATATCGACCCCGCGTTCATCACGTCTGCCCGCGCCGTTGTCGCCACCGGCACGCATCTGAGCCATCCACAGGTCGAGGCGGCGACGATCAAGGCGCTGACGATCGCGCGCGCGAACGGCATGCAAACCGCGCTGGACATCGACTATCGCCCGAACCTTTGGGGTGTGGCCGGGCATGGCGAGGGCGAAAGCCGGTTCGTGGAAAGCGCCGCCGTGACGGCCCGGTTGCAGGCCACGCTGCACCTGTTCGACCTGATCGTCGGGACAGAAGAGGAATTCCATATCGCCGGCGGCTCGACCGACACGATCGCGGCACTGCGCGCGGTGCGCAGGGTTTCGGACGCGACGCTGGTCTGCAAGCGCGGCGCGGCGGGGGCGGTGGCCTTTACCGGTGCGATTGCCGATACGCTGGACGAGGGGCAGGCCGGGCCGGGTTTCCCGATCGAGGTGTTCAACGTGCTGGGCGCGGGCGACGGGTTCATGTCCGGCTTGCTGAAAGGCTGGCTGGATGGCGAGGACTGGCCGACCGCGCTGAAATACGCCAACGCCTGCGGCGCTTTCGCGGTGTCGCGCCACGGCTGCACACCGGCCTATCCCAGCTGGGAAGAGATGCAGTTCTTCTTTCAGCGCGGCATCAAGCGTCCCGACCTGCGCAACGATGGCGAACTGGAACAGGTGCACTGGGCGACGAACCGCAAAGGCGCCTGGCCCGACATGCGGGTTTTCGCCTTCGATCATCGCAGCCAGATGGAAGAGATGGCAGGTGCGACGCCGGAAAAGATCGGCCGGTTCAAGATGCTTTGCCTCGATGCGGCGCTGGAGGTGCAGGCCGGCCGGCCCGGTCATGGCATTCTGTGCGATGGCCGCCTTGGCCGCGACGCGCTATACAAGGCCGAGGGGCAGGGGCTTTGGATCGGTCGCCCGGTCGAATGGCCCGGTTCGCGCCCGCTGACACTGGAACCGCAGATCGGGCCGGATTACGGTCGGCTGAACGAATGGCCCAAGGATCAGGTCGTGAAATGCCTGTGCTTTGCCCATGCCGACGATGATGTCGATATGTGGGCAACCCAGATCGACACGGTCAACCGGCTGTACCATGCGGCACGGCGCAATGGTCTGGAATTCCTGCTGGAGGTGATTCCGTCCAAGGTCGGCGCGGTCGACGACGACACGACACCGAAGGTGATCCAGCGGTTCTATGACGCCGGCATCTTCCCCGACTGGTGGAAGCTGGAACCGTTCAGGACCGATGCTGCCTGGACAAGGGCCGTGGCGGCCATTGAACGCAACGATCCGCGCACCCGCGGGATCGTGGTGCTGGGCCTCGATGCGCCAGAGGCCGAACTGGCCGCGTCATTCGCGCTGGCCGCGCGCCAGCCGCTGGTCAAGGGGTTTGCCGTGGGCCGGACCATCTTTGGTCAGGCCGCAAGAGACTGGATGGCCGGGCAAATCACCGATACGCAAGCCGTCGAGACCATGAAGGACAATTATGCGCGCCTGTGCCGGCTTTGGGATCAGGCGCGCGCCGGGAACAAGGGAACAGTCGCATGACCAGGACAATCCGTCTGACCGCCGCACAGGCGATGGTGAAATACATCGCCGCCCAGAAAACCGAAAGCGGCGAATGCTTTATCGCGGGGTGCTGGGCGATCTTTGGCCACGGCAACGTCGCAGGAATGGGCGAGGCGCTGTACCATGTGCAGGACGATCTGCCGACCTATCGCGGCCATAACGAACAGACGATGGCCCACGCGGCGATCGCCTATTCCAAGCAGCTTGGCCGCGACCGCGCGATGATGGTGACCTCCTCTATCGGGCCGGGGGCCACCAACATGGTCACGGCAGCGGCGCTGGCGCATGTGAACCGGTTGCCGGTTCTGTTGGTTCCCGGAGACGTTTTTGCAAACCGCGGCCCGGACCCGGTCCTGCAGCAGATCG
>JAJDOB010000287.1 GCA_022340385.1 Rhodobacter sp. | reverse complement strand
CAGATGCTCTTGCATACTTTTTCCTTATACTCGGCAAGACGACCCACACCCCGGTTGCGGCAGCGACTGGTTCGTCTCCTCTCTAGGCCTCAATATCTGGGGCTGATGCCCTTCTCTTTCAACCATGCCGGAACATGGATTTGATCTCAGTCTGCCTGCTGGATGCGGCATGAGCAAGGCAAGATCAAACTTCTGGCTAATCAAATTCGCAGACGGCGCGCCACGTCTGTTGCGAATTTCCAAACCGGCGATGCGTGATCCCCGCCGCCGCGAAACCGCGTCATACCGGTTCGATATCCCCCTGGGCCCGGGCGGCGTGGAAATCGGATTCGAACCGCTCAAAGCCCTGCTGGCCGATCGCTTGCCGCATCTCTGCCATAAGGTCCTGGTAATATTGCAGGTTGTGCCAGGTCAGCAGCATGCCGCTGATCATCTCTCCCGCGCGGAAAACATGGTGCAGATAGGCGCGGGAATATCCGCGGCAGGCCGGGCAGCCGCAGGCCTGGTCCAGCGGGCGCGGATCATCGGCGTGGCGCGCGTTCTTGATGTTGACGACGCCGCGTCGGGTAAACGCCTGCCCGGTGCGCCCCGAGCGCGACGGCAGCACGCAATCCATCATGTCGACCCCGCGTTTGACCGCGCCGACAATGTCATCGGGCTTGCCCACCCCCATCAGGTAGCGCGGCCTGTCCTGTGGCAGCATGTCGGGGGCATAATCCAGCACGCCGAACATCGCCGCCTGCCCCTCGCCCACCGCCAACCCGCCGATGGCATAGCCGTCAAAGCCGATTTCCCTAAGGTTTTCGGCGCTTTCGGCGCGCAGTTCCTGGGTGACACCGCCTTGCTGAATACCGAAAAGCGCGTGGCCGGGACAGTCGCCGAACGCATCGCGAGAGCGCCGCGCCCATCGCATCGACAGGCGCATGCTGGCGGCCACTTCCTGTTCCGTCGCGGGCAGCGCCGGGCATTCGTCGAAACACATCACGATGTCGGACCCCAGCAGCTGCTGGATTTCCATCGACCGTTCCGGGGTGATTTCATGCCTGGACCCGTCGATATGGCTGCGGAAGGTCACGCCATGTTCGGTCAGCTTGCGCAGATCGGCCAGGCTCATCACCTGGAACCCGCCGGAGTCGGTCAGGATCGGCCGGTCCCAGTTCATGAACCGGTGCAGGCCGCCAAGCCGCGCGATGCGTTCCGCCGACGGGCGCAGCATCAGGTGATAGGTATTGCCCAGCAGGATATCGGCCCCGGTCGCGGCCACGCTTTCGGGCAGCATCGCCTTGACGGTCGCCGCGGTCCCGACGGGCATGAATGCCGGGGTGCGGATGTCGCCCCGCGCGGTGTGGATCACGCCGCGGCGCGCCTTGCCGTCCTGTCCGGTTCTTTCGAAACTGAAACCGCCCATTTCCCTGCCCTGACCTTGTTGCAAATGGCGATATCGCGATGCGGTTCAACTTGCAATCAACGCCTGAAACCCCCACATCCGGGGCAATCAAACAAAAATGGGATAGTGATTGTGCCGATAGAAACACTGCTGCTGAACCTGCTTCAGCAAAACATCGTTTACCTGATTCTGGCGCTGTTGTTGATCATGATCGTCTTCAAGGGCGTCAAGATCGTGTCGCAGTCCGAACAGCATGTGATCGAACGCTTCGGCCGCCTACATGCGGTGCTTGGCCCCGGCATCAACATGATCGTGCCGTTCCTGGATCGCGTGGCACACAAGATTTCCATTCTCGAACGGCAATTGCCGACCGCCAGCCAGGACGCGATCACCCGCGACAACGTGCTGGTCCAGGTCGACACGTCGGTGTTCTACCGCATTACCGAGCCGGAAAAGACCGTGTACCGGATCCGCGATGTCGACAGCGCGATTTCCACCACCGTGGCCGGAATCGTGCGCGCCGAGATCGGCAAGATGGATCTGGACGAGGTGCAGGCCAACCGCTCAAACCTTATTTCCACCATCAAGGCCTCGGTCGAGGATGCGGTCGATGACTGGGGGATCGAGGTGACCCGCGCCGAGATCCTTGACGTCAACCTGGACGAGGCGACCCGCGCCGCGATGATGCAGCAACTGAACGCCGAGCGCGCCCGCCGCGCCCAGGTGACAGAGGCCGAAGGCTCCAAACGCGCCGTGGAGTTGTCGGCGGATGCCGAGCTTTACGCGTCCGAGCAATCGGCCAAGGCGCGCCGGGTGCTGGCCGATGCCGAAGCCTATGCAACAGAGGTCGTGGCGCGCGCCATCGCCCAGCACGGTATCGAGGCAGCGCAATATCAGGTGGCGCTGAAACAGGTCGAGGCGTTGAACACGCTGGGCAAAGGCGAAGGCAAGCAAACCATCATCGTGCCCGCCGCCGCGCTCGAAGCCTTCGGTGACGCATTCAAACTGCTGAAAGGGCGCGGCTGATGGCGATGATGTTCGGAATCTGGTGGGTCTGGCTTTCGGTGGCGCTGGCGCTGGCGCTGGTCGAAATCGTCTTGCCGGGGTTCATCTTCCTTGGCTTCGCGATCGGGGCGGCGGCGCTGGCGGTGATCGTCGCCGTGATCGGCATGCCGTTCGGTGCACCCGTCGCCGTGGCGCTGTTCGCCGGTCTGTCGCTGATCGCCTGGATCGCGCTGCGCGTGATCTTTCGCAACCAGCGATCCCGGGCGCGCATCATCCGGCATGATATCAACGACTGATCCCGGCACCGTGCGGACGCGCGCAACGCGCCGCTGCCACACGACTTTCACCGCCCACTGGACGCGGGCATCCGTAATCCTTATATCTTCACTCAGGAATACGAGAGAGAGCCCATGACCGTCGAGCCGACCGAAAAGCTGGAGGGCACGCCCCTGATCAAGCCCTCAACCACGGATCACCCGCTGTACGAGCAGGTCGTCGAAGCGTGCCGGTCCGTCTATGACCCAGAGATCCCGGTGAATATCTACGATCTTGGACTGATCTACACGATCGAGATCGGCAACGAGAACGAGGTCGATGTCACCATGTCGCTGACCGCCCCGGGCTGTCCCGTCGCCGGCGAGATGCCGGGTTGGGTGGCCGACGCGATCGAGCCGCTGCCGGGTGTCAAACAGGTGGATGTGGAACTGGTGTTCGAACCGCCCTGGGGCATGGAAATGATGTCAGACGAGGCCCGGCTGGAACTGGGCTTCATGTGATCCCATTGCGCGGGGCTGCACCCGTGCCTAGTTTAGACAAGTACGCAACCTACGGAATTGACCCCATGTTCGGCATCCCCGGCAAACAAGCTGTAACCATGACCCCGGCCGCTGCGGCGCAGATCGCGCGGCTGATGGGCAAGGATGGCCACAAGGGCCTGCGCATCGGCGTCAAGAAGGGCGGCTGCGCGGGCATGGAATACACCATGGCCTACGTCGCCGAGGTCGACCCGCTCGACGAGGTGGTCGAACAGAACGGCGCCGTGGTGATGATCGCGCCGATGGCGCAGATGTTCCTGTTCGGCACCGAGATCGACTATGAGGTCTCGCTGCTTGAATCCGGCTTCAAGTTCCGCAACCCCAATGTCGCCGACGCCTGCGGCTGCGGTGAATCGATCAAGTTCAAGGATGTCGAGGAACTGGCCGCCGACCAGACGACCGATTGAGCATTTCCGACGCCGATGCCGCATTCGCGCTCGAGCTTTTCGCCGGTGTCGGCCCGCTGAGCACGCGCAAAATGATGGGCGGTCTGTGCCTTTATGCTGAAGAGACGATCTTTGCCATCGTCCATGGCGACGGCACCATCATGATCAAGGGCGCCGGCGCGTTCCAGGCAGAGTTGCAGGCCGAGGGCCTGAAACGCTGGACCTATGCCCGCGATGGCGGCAAGAAAACCGCGATGCCCTACTGGGCCCTGCCCGATGCCGCGCTGGACGACCCGGACCTGGCCTGCGACTGGGCGCGCCGGGCGCTGGCGCATCTGTAGTCAGTGTCACCTCGCGGCTTTCATCGTGGGCCGCAGATGCTAGTCTGACCCCATGAACAACGATATTCGCGATACCGTACTTGGCATCTATGACACCGTCGCAGACCCGTCGCTATGGACCGGTGTGCTGGATCGTTTTGCCGCGCAGTTGAACGCCAAGGGATGTATTGTCTTTGAATGGCAAGGGTTTGGCAATCAGCGCAAACTGGTCGCGCCGCATTTCTCCAGCTATTTCAACCGCGCCGGTCTGGAAAAATACATCGAGAAATGTTTCGAATACGAAGCCCGAGACCAGGACATATTCGAGGCCCATTCCCGCAAAAGCGACCGCATCGACCTGATCGACGACAGCGTGCTGGCCGATACCCGCGAAGACCTGCTGCTGCGCCCGAATGTGGCGGTGTTGCAGAAATTCGATATCCTGCATCGCGCCGCCGGCCTGCTGAACAAGGACAACACTTCGCAGTCACGGTTTTCGGTGCAGCTTGGCGCCGGTCGCGGGCGGCTGACCCCGGCGGAACACCGGCATCTCGGGGCGATCCTGCCGCATATCGCCAAGGCGCTCGATCTCGGGCGGCCGGCCCGGCAACTGGCGGCGCAGCATCAAAGTATTCTGGCGGCGATGGACCGGCTGACGATCGGGGTCTGCGTGCTGGACCCGCGCGGCCTTGTCGTGGTTCGGAACCAGGAATTCCAGCGCCAGTCCGAAGCCTACCGCGTTTTCCACACCGCCCCGACCGGGGTCTTGCAGCTTGCGCGTGCAGATGACCAGAAACGGTTCGAGGCGCTGAAATCGGACGCGCTGAACCACGGCAAATACGGCGCCCGCCCCCGCAAGGAAGCCATTTCGACCGATGCCGACACCTATCTCTGCATCGAGGTGACGCCCCTGACCAAGGCAGAGGAAATCGGGTCGGACGCATTCGGCGGCTTCATCCTGTACAGCCACGACACCAGCCTGCCGGTCACCTGCAATACCCGCCCGATCCAACACGCCTTTGGCCTGACCGACGCCGAAACCAGTCTGGTCGATGCCATCAGCGAGGGCCTGACCAACGCCCAGATCGCCCAGCGGCGCGACCGCGCGGTGGCCACCATCAACGCGCAGGTCAAGTCGATCCTGTCCAAGACCAACTGCGCGACCCGCACCCAGTTCGTGCGCCTGATGATGAGCTTTGGCGCGGTCTACCTGAGCGACACCGATACCGCCTGAGCCATAGCCCATATGGGCGATGACCCTGCCCGCACCCTGCGGCATCCTTCACTCACCGGATCACGACGCCGCAAAAAACGTATCCGAATTCAAGGGACCGGGCAAACCGGATAACCATCGCACCGCTTTCGCGTAGAACGCCCGGCCGAATATCTTTGGTAGTTGCGTATTGAATCACTGCTGCGGGGCCGAAAAGCCCCGCAGTTTCTTGTCGGCGCGCTATTGACCGGCGGCCTCGCGCGCGATGCCGTCCAGCAATTCGCGGATCACGTCCATCGACCCTGCCGGCAGGTTGCGATAGCCGACTTTGACCGCGCCGCCCTGATCGGTCACGAACACTGCGTATGGGCAATGCGCGACATTCATCGGATCCGCCTCCATCACCTGCCGCGACAGTTTGGCAGAGCAGAACAGAAACACATCCGCCGCATCGAAGATATCCACGCTGCCGCCGACATCCGCCTTGGTGCGCGCCAGCATCTCGCCGACATGGCTGACATAATCGATCACCAGCCCGCGGTCGACGATCGCGCTCTCGACCGCGAAGGTGGCGTCGTCAAAACTGTCGTCGGTGGCATATGTCACCGCATCCTGCGCGGATCCGGGAACGCCGGCAAGTCCGGCGAATGCCAGTGTTGCGGTTATCAGGAATGGTTTCATTGCAGCGTTCCCCTTTCGATTCAACTGGTTCAGCCTAGCACGGATTTGCGCGCGGGTAAGTTGATCCCGATCAAGCGCGGGCTACTCTGTGAAACTTGACAGATAGGCGGTGATCGCCGCGATATCCTCGTCCTTGTTCAGCCCCCGGAACGACATCTTGGTGCCCTTGGCAAAGCTTTTCGGGTCGCTCAGGAATGCCGCCAGATTTTCCGCATTCCACACGGTTCCGGCCTCTGCCAGCGCCTTGAAGGCATTGGAATACCTGAAGTTTTCAGCCATGCCGGCCGCCCGCCCGACGACGCCATTCAGCACCGGGCCGCTGCGGTTCTTTGCGCCCTCGCCCACCTGATGGCAGGATTTGCATTTCCGGAACACCTTCTCGCCCTCGGCAATCAGGCCCGGGTCGGACGCGGGCGCGGCAACCGGCACAGGTTCGGGCTCGGGTGCCACCTCGGCGGCCACGGCGGTCTCTGCCGGTGCCGCATCGGTTTCCAGATCCGGTGTCACATCCAGGACCCGGGCGCGCATGGTGATCTCGACCCCCGACTTGCAATCGGTCATGCAGGGTTCGCCCGACCAGATCGCATATTCGGTTCGCGCGCGGTCATCGACAATGAAGCCATCCACATTCGGCATTTCAACGTCCAGGAAAGTCGCGTCGGACAGGACGAAATCCTCGTCCACCAGCTCGTTGGAATACAGGATATAGGCGGTGACCGCGTAGACCTCGTCATCGCTCAGCGACTGCGCGTTCCCGAATGGCATCGAGCGGTTCACATAGTCCCAGACCGTTGAAAGATAGGGCCAGTAGCTGCCCACGGTCTTCAGCGGATCGGCGTCGGCCAATGTTCCGCTGCCGCCGGCAAGCTTGGGCCAGTTGTCGACGCCCTCGGCAAACGAGCCGTGGCAGACGGCGCAGTTTTCCTCGAAAACCGCCTCTCCGGTCAGCACATCGCCCGATCCCGGCGGCAGGCCGGTGCCATCGGGGCGCACATCCAGATCCCAGGCGGCGATTTCCTCTGGCAGGGCAGCGCGGCCAAGGCCCAGTTTGCCGCCCGCCTGCGCCGCTGCCGGCAGCGCCAGTGCCAATGCCAGTACCAGCGCCGGCAAACCGGTGTCACACTTAGGAAACTTCGACATTTTCCGCCTCTCCCGTCTCGCGAACCCACCAGGTCTGGATGCCGTTGTTGTGGTAGATCGAATTCAGCCCGCGCACTTCGCGCAGTTGCGTCTTGGTCGGCTGCACATAGCCGGTGTCATCCATCGCCCGTGCCTGCAGCAGCATGTCCGACCCGTCCCAGTCGATATCGAGGTAGAACCGCGACATCGCCATCTTCCGCCCCGGCTGCGCCAGCCGCGCGGTCTGCCAGTTCGCGCCGCCATCCAGCGACACGTCGACCCGGGTGATCGCCCCGCGCCCCGACCAGGCCAGTCCGGTGATCACCAGCGGCCCCGGACCATGCGCAATCGGCGATTGCGGGCTGGGCGCTGTGATGACGGATTTCGCGTCCATCACCCAGGTCCATTTGCGCGATCTGCCGTCGGCCAGCGTGTCGGTGTATTTGCTTGTCTCCTCGCGCGATTCGACAGGCTGGTCGGTGACTTCGATGCGGCGCAGCCACTTGACCCACATGTTGCCTTCCCAGCCCGGCACGATCAGGCGCACCGGATAGCCGTGTTCCTTGCGCAGCGCCTCGCCATTGGCCTTGAACGCGACCAGAACGTCGTCCAGCGCCTTTTCCATCGGGATCGACCGGCCGTTGCCCGACGCATCGGCGCCTTCGACAAAGATCCATTTGCCCGCCGTTTGCAGGCCGGCCTCTTCCAGCAGGCTGCGCAGCGGCACGCCGGTATATTCCATGTTGTGGATCATGCCGTGGGTGAACTGCGCGCCGTTCAGTTGCGCGCCGGCCCATTCCATTCCGGAATTGGCGGCACATTCGCAGAAATAGACGTGGTTCTCGCGCGGGAAACGTTCCAGATCGGCATAGGTAAAGATCAGTGGCCGGTCGACCATGCCGTTGATCATCAGCCGATAGTCCTGCTTGGCCAGTTCGATGGCACCCGAATGATGCCGCTCGAACGCGCAGCCCTGCGGCGTTATGGTTCCGTCCAGCGCGTGGATCGGGGTGAAGTTGATCGAACTGATGGTGTCGGCGGTCAGCCATTCGACATTGCGCCGGATCACGTCATCCTCGAACCGGATCGGCAAGCCGTATGGCGTGGCATCGACGCCGTCGCCCAGGCTTTTGGCCCAGTCCCGGGTCTCTGTGATCAGCGGATCGGGCGCACCGGCATAGGCGGCAGAGCCGGCCGCGATCGCGGCCCCCCCCGCCAGCACCGCGCGACGGTTTGGTTTGTGAAGATCGGACATCTGCTTGCCTTTCCTTTCAGGCGCCTACGCGCCTGTCACCTGAACGGATGTATTGGGTTCAATCGTGACCGTGCCCGCCTTGCGGATATGGCTTTCGACCACATCCCAGATCGGCGGGCCTTCGGTGCCCTCGTTGACGCTGGCCCAGCCGGCAACGATATAGGTCGTGGCCGGGTCGATCGCCTCGCCGGTTTTCAGCAGCGTCATGTCGCTGATCCGCGACCCCTGCGGCCTGGTCACGTCGATCCGATAGCCCATGCCGCCGACACGCACCATGTCGCCGCCCTGCTGGTAATAGGGATCGGGATTGAACAGGTTGTCGGCGACATCCTCCAGCACGACCTTCAGGAATTCGCCGGTCATCTCGTTGCGATAGGCGTTCGGATAGCTCATCGAAGTGGCGTTGAAGATATCCTCGCGGGTGATCGCGTCGCCGGGCAGCAGGCTTGGACCCCAGCGAAAGCCGGGCGACAGCGCGATATCGGCGTCGCGTTCCGACAGCAGCGCGTCGCAGATCAGATCGTCCCAGGTGCCGTTGAAATTGCCGCGCCGATAAAGCAACGAGTCCGTGTGGCCGATGACTTCGGCCATCTCGGCCTCGAATGGCGCGCGTTCGGCGTCGATGATCGCGGCGATATCGGGAGCGGGCGCGATCACGTCGCTGAAAACCGGGATCAGCTTGTGCTTGAACCCCCTGACCTCGCCGCCCTGCACGTCGAGATCCAGGCGGGTGACGAACTTGCCGTTCGAGCCCGATGCGATCACCAGCGTCTTGCCCACCAGCAGCGGTTCGGGCAGCGCGTCATGGGTGTGGCCGGTCAGAACGACATCAATGCCGGGCACGTTGGCGACCATCTTGCGGTCGACGTCGAACCCGTTGTGGCTGAGACAGACCACAAGGTCGGCGCCCGCGGCGCGCACCTCTTCGACCAGACTGGCCATGTTGTCTTCGCGCACACCAAAGCTGAGCCCCGGGAACAGCCAGGACGGGTTGGCGATCGGCAGATAGGGGAAAGCCTGGCCAATCACGGCGATCCTGACCCCGCCCCGTTCGAACATCTCGTAGGCCGGATAGGCGCGCTCGTCCCATTCCGTGTCGAAGATGTTGGCGCCCAGGAACGGAAAGTTCATCTCGTTCTCGACGATCTCTGTCACCCGGTCGAGCCCCAGCGTGAATTCCCAGTGGCTGGTCATCGCCTCGAAACCCATGGCATTCATGACCTTGATCATGTCGCGGCCTTCGGTCTTCAGCGCGGTATAGCTGCCCTGCCAGGTATCGCCGCCATCCAGCAGCAGCGCCTCGGGCCGGTCGGACCGGATCGCGTTGACCACCGTGGCGCAGCGGTCAAGCCCGCCCATCTTGCCATAGCCCTTCGCAAGCGAAACGAAATCCTGATAGGTCAGCGCATAGGCGCGCGCGCTGCCCGCCTCGACATTGTATTTCTTCAGAAAATCCACACCGGTGATATGCGGCGGCACCCCCCGGTTGGCGCCGACGCCGATGTTGATCTCGGGCTCGCGGAACCAGGTCGGTTTCATCTGGGCATGGGTGTCGGTGATATGGATCAGCGATACGTTGCCGAATGTGTCGAATTGCAGCAACTGATCCTGGGTCAGAGCCTGTTGCGCCGCAAGCCGCGACCAGTTGCCAAAGCCCGAGGCCCCGACAATTGCCGAGGCTGCCATGCCAGCTTGCAGAAAATCCCGGCGCGAAATCATGGATGCTTCCTTTGATGTTGCGCATGACATGCGCATTATTGAATGTTTTCAGACAAACAAAACCCGCGCCAGTGTCCCGGCGCGGGCTGTTCGTTCAGTTGCGGACGGACGGGCCTTCGACCGACAGGCCGTTGCCGCGCGATGCCACGTAAAGCTCCAGCGCGACGAACTCTGGCGAGCCGTCGGCAAAGGTCTCGGCACGGGTGTCGCGCACGCAACCCTTGAACCGGTTGTGGACCGAGCCCAGCTTTGCGGTTTTCAGCCGGTAGGACGGAAAGCCGTTGATCTGGCCCTGGCTGAGATGATCCGCGCGGATCATGTTGCCGTAATTATCCTCGTGGCAGTTGGCGCAACTCAGTTCCAGCTGGCCAAACCGGGTATAATAGATCTCTTTGCCCTTTTCCCAGGTCGACTGGGCCGGGCCATCAATCGCGACATTCACCGGCATGCCGCGCGATACCGACGAGATCAGGGCAGTCATGTCGACCATGTCGCCGCCGGACCATTTCCATTTTTCGGCCCCCATTCGGGTTGTGCGGCAGTCGTTGATCTGCATTTCCAGCGTGCGAACCTCGCCCGCCGCCTCGTTCCACTTGGGATAGACGGCGCGCACACCCTTCATCGAGGACTCGGCGCTTTCGTGGCAGGACGCGCAGGACTTGCCCTCGGATCCGTCCACCGTTTCCCAGATCGCCATGGCGTTTTCGACCCCGATCATGCCGGGATTCTCGAAATCATCCAATTCCAGCGCCTGGGTTTCGTCGGCCCGGAAACGCCAGCCGGAATAGATCGTGTCGATCCCGTCCATATGCGCCGGGGCGGCGGCCTCGGTGATGATTTGGATCTCGTCGTTGATAACCAGCTGATGGTCATCCGGGCCGGCAAGCGTCGGCCCCGCAGTCCATGCCGCAAGTGCCAAGACCGAGACCAGTGTTGTTGTTCTTTTCATTTGTTTCCTCCCTGTTCGCGATTTGGCTCAGCTGACGCTGATGGCTTTGGTCTCGGTGTAGACGTCGCCGTCGTCATCGTACCAGGTGAAGGTGAACTCGCCCGCTTCGGGCACGGTTGCCTCGAATTCGAAATACGGGTTGGTCGAGATCGCCGGCTCAAGCACGACGTCGATGACCAGCTGGCCGTTGAATTCGCAAGTGAAGCGATTGATGATCGAGCGCGGAATTACATTGCCGTCGCCGTCTTTGCGCTGACCTGATTCCATCTTGTGGCTGATCAGGGTCTTGATCGTGATCGTACCGCCGGCAGTGGCCGACTTCGGGACTTTTACGCGGGCTTTGACATCAGATGCCATGATTTTCGTCTCCTAGATTCATTGGGCAGGGCAGCGGCCGTACCAGGCCGGACCTGTCCCTAGCCGCCGCAGCCGCCGATTGTGACCTTTACCGTCTGGCGCGCCTCGGCAAAGCTGCCGTCGCCCATCCTGGCGATCGCCACCACATCCTGGGTGCCGGCCAGACGAATCCGGGTAGAGGCCGAATGCGTGGCCGCCAGCGGTCCGAATGTGAAGGCCGCGACCGCAGGGGTCGGATTGCCATCGGCGAACACCCGGATTTCGACCGCGCCGGGGGAGTCGACCGAGATCGGCACGGTGTTGCCGTTTTCCGCAATTTCAGGCGCCGTCAGGGTGATCCCGGCCATCGCCGGGGCCGCGCCGCCGGTAAACGCGGCAATCGCCTCGTCCGCCGCGGCAGAGACCCGCAGCGGCACCAGCGCCAGCGCAGTGGCGCCAAGGCCAAGCGACAAAGCGTCACGTCGTGTCAGTTGCATGTTCATCTCCTAAAAGTTCAGTCCCTCGGGACAAGCCTACTCGTCCTTGAGCGTCATCAGGTATGCGACCACATCCTCGATGTCCTGGGCGCCCAGCAGCGGCTCAAGCTCTTCTTCTGTCGCGGCCTTGCCGGTAAAGCCCTTGCCCGGACGAATGTAGCCGGATGTCTTGTAGAATGCCGGCATCATCGTGCCGTCAAACATGATCTTGGCGTTGGCAACGATGCCGCGCAGTTCCGCCTCTTCCCAACGGCTTGCGACGCCGTCCAGCGACGGGCCGACTTCTCCGTGAAAGGGGAAGTCGCTCAGCGCGGTGACTTCATGGCAGGCGATGCAATTGCCCAGTCCGCGCGTCGTCATGACCTTCCTGCCGTTTTCGGGATCACCGGCCACGCCTGTCAGCGACATCGCGACCGAGCCGTCCGCAAAGACCACATCCGCGGGTGCAACCGCGTCGGCCCCCGCCATTCCGGCCCCGAACACTAGCGTGGCCACCGTCATCAGAGTTCGCTTCATGGTTCCTCCCTCAACCCTGTTTGATCCGAAACTAGACTGTCCGCCGCCCTCTGCGCAACAATAAATTCAAAAAACCGAATTAAACGATTTATTGTAACACCCAATGGGCGAAAATCAGGCGGATTCGACAGTGCGGCGCGGCGCTTCAGTCGGTAAACCCGTCGTCGCGTTCGCGGATCTGGCGTGCATGATAGCGCTGGAAGTCCTCTTCCGATTGATCCAGATAGCGTTCCTCGAAAACCCAGGTGAACATGTCCAGCGTGGTTCCCGGGGAAAACGCGCCGGGCATGACGGCCACCGCCTGGCGCGCGGCGGACAGTTCGGGATCCATCTCTGTGGGCAGAAAGATCATCGTCGGCGTGAACAGGACACCCCATTTCCGCGTCGCGGCCTTTTCAGACAGCGTTTCGCCATCGGTATCGACGATCTCGATATCGCCATGCAGGTTGATCTGGATCGGGTAATAGTTGTTTTCCAGCAGCGCCTTGATGCGCGGATCTGGAAAGGTCTTTTCGTGCATGTCGCGGCAATACGAACATCCGCGCTGCTCGACAATCAGGACAACCCGCCTGCCCTCTGCCACGGCCTCGGCGAAATCCTCGGGCAAATCCTTGAACGTCTCGCGAAACCAGGATTCCTTGTGCAGACCGTCGTCGCCCAGGGTCGTCGCCCAAAGCGGCATTGCCAGCAACAGCGCGCCTAACACGGTCAGGATTCGGGTCATCGTTTGCTCCTTCGGTTCAGCCAATCGCGGGCCAGTAATTCAGCATCCAGTTGGCAACATGATTTATCGTATCGGTGGCGATCAGTATACCGAATACAATCAAAAGCAGTCCCATGACCCTTTCCACGACGCCCAGATAGCGGCGGAACCGCGCCATGAACCGCATGAACGGTCCGACAAAGAAAGCCGCCAGCACAAAGGGCGCCGTCATGCCGAATCCGTAGACGAACAACAGCCAGGCCCCCTGCCCGGCGCTGTTGCTGCCCGCCGCCGTCATCAGGATCGCCGCAAGCACCGGACCAACACAGGGCGTCCACCCAAAGGCAAAGGCCAGCCCGATCACATAGGCCCCGACCAGCGACATGTTGTTGGTGCTGCCGGCCTCTGCGCGGAACTGGCGATACAGGATCCCGATCCGCAAGACGCCCAGGAAATGCAGCCCCATCAGGATGATGATGCCCGCCGCGATCCAGCGCAGCACGCCGAACCAGTCGCGCACCAGTTGCCCGAATGCGCTGGCCGCGGCCCCCATCCCCATGAAGATCGTGATCACCCCGGCGGCGAAACATGCCGCCGACAACACCGCCCTGATCCTGACCCCGCGGCCTGGGCCGCCCTCGGCGCTGATCTCGTTCATGCTGACGCCGGCCATGTAGCTCAGATAGAATGGCACGATCGGCAGAATGCAGGGGCTGAGGAAAGACAACAGCCCGGCCGCAAGCGCGCCGAATACAGAAACGTCAAGCACGGGGGTCAGATCCTTGATCAATTCACATATTCAAATTATGTAGTATGGAACGCCGCCGTCAAGCGGCCATCAACAAGGCCGAAGATGTTCAGACGCATCCTATTCAGCGCGTCCCTTGCCCTGGCTGCGGCCCTGACCGGCAGCATCGCGTGCAGCGAGGAACTGGTCATGGTCGAAGAGCATGGCTGTTACTGGTGTGCGCTCTGGAACCGCGACGTCTCGGAAATCTATCCCAAGACGCCGGAGGGTCAGTTCGCGCCGCTGCGCCGGGTCGACATTCACGCCCCCCTGCCGGAGGATCTGCAACTGGTGCGTGCGCCCTTCTTCACGCCGACCTTCATCCTGGTGCGTGACGGCAAGGAGCTTGCCCGGATCGAAGGCTACCCCGGAGAGGCGTTTTTCTGGGGACTTCTGGGCAGGATGCTGCAGGACAACACCGATTATCCGGGGGCGTCCTGATGACCAGCCCGGACCGAACACCATTCAAGCAGACGGAGTGCAGCCAATGGCCCTGCCGGTAATCAGCCAAGACATGTCGGACGCGGAAATGGACCGGATGGTCGACAACGCCTGTACCGCGTCGAATTTCCTCAAGGCGATCAGCCACGAGGGCCGCCTGATGATCCTGTGCCACCTGGTGTCGGGCGAGAAATCGGTGACCGAGCTCGAGGAACTGTTGTCGGCGCGTCAGGCGGCGGTGTCCCAGCAACTGGCGCGCCTGCGGCTGGAAGGGCTGGTGACCCCGCGGCGCGACGGCAAGACCATCTTCTATTCACTGGCCGACGATCGCCCGCGCCGCATGCTGGAAACGATCTACGAACTGTTCTGCAAGACCGACTGACCCGCCCCCGCGATGGAGCCGCTATGCTGACCGGACTGGACGATGGCACGCTGTCTGCGCTGATCGGCCTGATCGGCGGCGTGCTGCTGGGGCTGGCCGCGCGCCTGGGGCGGTTCTGCACATTGGGCGCGATCGAGGATCTGCTGTATCAGGGCAGCGACGTCAGGATGCGGATGTGGGGGGTGGCCATCGCCACCGCCACGGCCGGCAGCTTTGCCCTGATCGGGCTGGGTCTGCTGCCGGCGGAAAAGACGCTTTACCTCGGCCTGGCCTGGAACCCGCTCGCCAGCATCCTGGGCGGGCTGATGTTCGGCTATGGCATGGCGCTGGCGGGCAATTGCGGTTTCGGCGCGCTGGCGCGGCTGGGGGGCGGCGACCTGCGGTCCTTCGTGATCGTGGTGGTGATGGGGCTGGCCGCCTATGTCACGCTGTCGGGGCCGCTGGCGGGCCTGCGGGTCTGGGCGTTTCCCGCCGCAACAGCGCAATCCG
>JAJDOB010000248.1 GCA_022340385.1 Rhodobacter sp. | reverse complement strand
CGAGACCCGCCTACTGTTTCGCGGCCCGGACGGCGATGAATTCGCGCTGGTCGAAGCAGAGGATCCGCGTGCGCCCTGGGTGGCGGCGGGCGTTGACGAAGATCACGCGATCCGCGGCTTTCATTCCGCTTCGATGCGGCTTCGCGATCAGGGCGCCTCGGCGGAACTTCTGAAATTCATGGGCTACGACCGGATCGCCAGCGACGGCAACATCACCCGCTTTTCAGTCCCTCAGGGCAATGGCGCCGATGTTATCGACATCGAAACCTTGCCCGGTGCGCGGACCGCCGATCAGGGTGCCGGATCGGTGCATCACATCGCCTTTGCAGTCGAGAACCGCGCCGCACAACTGGAAGTGCGCAAGGCGCTGCTGGATACCGGGTATCAGGTGACGCCGGTGATCGACCGCGACTATTTTTGGGCGATCTACTTTCGCACCCCCGGCGGTGTGCTGTTCGAAGTCGCCACGAACGAACCCGGGTTCGAACGCGACGAGGACCTGGCGCATCTGGGCCAGGCGCTGCGTCTGCCGACGCAGCATGAGCACCTGCGCGCAAAGCTGGAATCCGGCGTTCTGGAGCCGATCACGGATTAGAATGATGGGATATCATTTCGCCGAAACCCCGGCAGCACAGGGCGCGCCGCTGGTGATGACCTTCCATGGCACCGGCGGCGACGAGACACAGTTTCACGCGGCCGCCCGGCAGATGCGGCCCGGGGCATGGGTTATCTCTCCGCGTGGGGACGTGTCGGAAATGGGTATGAACCGCTATTTCCGGCGCACCGGCGAGGGGGTTTATGACATGGCCGATCTGGCCCGCCGGGTGACGGCAATGGCCGGTTTCGTTTCCGACGCCAAGGCCCGCGCCGGGGCGATCCGTGTGTTTGGGGTCGGCTATTCGAACGGGGCCAATATCCTGGCCGCCGTTGCCTTTGAATATCCGGACCTGTTCACGGATCTCGCGCTGATGCATCCGCTGATCCCGTGGCAGCCCGAACCGCAACCGCGCCTGAAAGGCAGGCGCGTCCTGATCACGGCCGGTCAGCGCGATCCGATCTGCCCGGCACCGATGACGCAGGCCCTGGCAGACTGGTTCACCGCACAGGGTGCCGCGCCAGAGATGATCTGGCATCCCGGCGGGCATGAGATTGCCAACACCGAGATTGAGGCACTGACCGGGTTCCTGAAGGAGGATTAGGCTGGAGAAGTCAGGTCAGGGGCCGATCCAGCCGCCAGACAAATCCGCTGTGGCCGTGTTCTGCGAACCGCTTGCGCACAAGCGGGTCATGTCCCGGAATGACCCGCGCCTTGTCCCCGGCCAGTTCGGTGATCCGGTCGAAGCCGCGCAGCATCGCGTCGCGGTCGACCACGATCGGAAACAGCTTTCGTGCCTCGAAATTCTCGTAATAATGCGCCGCATCCGAAGCCAGGCAAACCGGCCCGATGGCGGTCATGACCCGAACCGCCTGCAGGCCCCGCGAATGACCGCCGATGCAATGCACCGTGACACCCGGCGCGATTTTACCGTCGCCCTCGTGAAATACCACGCGGCCCGAATAGACATGCCGCACCATCTGGCAGACATGATCCACGGTGAACGGCATCTGCAGGTTCACGTCGCACATGCAGGGCCCGGTGGCAAAAGCCATATCGGCTGCCTGCAGATGGAACCGGGCCGCCGGATAGCGCTCCAGGCCGCCGGCATGGTCGTAATGCAGATGGGTGATGATTACCGTTTCCACCGTTTCGGGGTCCAGATCCAGCGCCAGCAGCGCCTGCGCCGGGTCGCGGATAATCGGGCGGTCACGACGCAACCCCTCGGCCATGTCATAGCCGGTATCGACCACGATCCGCCGCGCGCCGTTGTCCAGAACCCAGACGAAATAATCCATGCCGTGCGGGGCCGCCGGGTGATCGTCATCCAGAAAGCTGTCTGACCGCGTGCGCGTATTACGCTCGGCGTATTTCACCGCATAGACCTGCCAGAGCTCGCTCATTTCGTTTCCACCATTCTCGGCTTGCTAAAGCCTACTTCAGCCTGCGAGTTTAGACAAAGCACGCCTTTGGAAATCGAGCATGAAAACCGTCGCAGTCATCGGCCTTGGCTATTTCAGCCAGTTCCACCTGGATGCCTGGAAATCGAATCCGGCGGCGCGACTGGTTGCCGTCGCCGATCTGGATGCCGACCGGGTGGCGCAGGCCAGCGCGGCGCATGGCGTTCCGGGCCACCCGGATCTCGACAGTGTTCTGCGCGGCGCCGATCCCGACATCATCGACCTTGTGGTGCCGCCTGCCGCGCAGGTCCGGCTGATCAGCAAATGCCTGCGACCCGGACGCATCGTGATCTGTCAGAAACCGTTCTGCACCTCGCTGGCCGAGGCCGAGGCGATCACCACGCGTGCCGAAGCCGCCGGTGCCACATTGATCATACACGAGAATTTCCGGTTTCAGCCTTGGCACCGAGAGATCAGGCGATTCGTCGCGTCCGGCAAGCTGGGGCGAATCTACAGCGCCCGTTTCGCGCTTCGCCCCGGTGACGGGCGCGGCGAAAGGGCCTATCTTGCCCGGCAGCCGACGTTCCAGACCATGCCGCGCTTTCTGGTGCAGGAAACCGCCGTGCATCTGATAGATGTTTTCCGCTGGCTGTTCGGACCGATTGCAGCGGTCTATGCCGACCTGCGCAGGTTGAATCCGGCGATTGCCGGCGAAGATGCCGGCACCCTGATCCTGACCCACGAAAACGGTGTCCAATCCGTGTTCGACGGCAATCGGCTGGCCGATCATGTTGCCGAGGATTCCCGACGCACCATGGGCGAGATGCAGATCGAGGGCGAAGGCGGAAGCCTTGCACTGGATGGCGACGGGCGGCTTTGGTTCCGCGCTTTCGGCTCACAGTCAGCCAAAGCGGTGCAGGTCAGCTTTCCGGTGGATCGCACCCGGTTCGGTGGCGGTTGCGTCGCCGCGCTGATCGACCACGTGGTGAAAAACCGAGGCACATTGCAAAACACCGCCCGCGACTACCTTGATGTGATCCGCGTCTGCGAGGCCGCCTATCTGTCGCATGACACCGGACGCCGCATTTGCCTAGGCGAAGACGGCTAGCCGCGCCCGGTGCCGGGCACTTGGTGTGGCCGGTTGCGGTGAATGAGCCGTGTCGAAATGAATTATCAATGAATTTGAAACAAACTCGCCCCGGTTCCACGGTTCCGGATAGAGGTTTCCATGTGCTGGAAAAGATGCGCCCTGATCATTCTGCCGATTTGCGCCGGCACCGGTCCGGCTATCGGCAATGCCGAACAGGTTTCACTTTTTCAGAAGGCATCGTTCCTTGCGGACCGTGAGCCATTGTTCGATATCTCGCGGTCTGCCGCAGAAAACCGGAACCCGCGCCAGATGGCAAGCCTGTTTGTCGGTCAGAGTGGCGCCAGCTTTTTCACGCCCTTGCCTGACCGGCTTGCGCGCCACCCCGACCCGGCGATGCCCGGCAAGCCCGCAACACAGACGGAAAGGATCCGGCATCTGATTGCCCGGGCAGAGGCTGGCAAACATGGCTACGATGCAATTCAGCACGGGGCCAGGAAGCTGCCGGCCAAACCTCCGACACAGATGACCATTGCAGAGATCTACGACTGGATAGTCCAGACACCCGGTCAGCAGCATGCAATCGGGCGGTATCAGTTCATTCCGGCGACGCTGCGGCGGCTGGTTGCCATCCAGGGGATCGGCACGGACACCGTGTTCGCTCCGCGAGTTCAGGATCAGCTTGCCGATGTACTGCTGAGAGACGCGGGTCTGGCAGATTTCGCACGGGGCGAGATCGGGCGTTACGATTTCATGAACAACCTGGCCAGGATATGGGCCGGCCTGCCCACGTCGTCGGGCCAGTCGTATTATCATGGGCTTGCTGGAAACCGTGCGACGATGACATGGGCCTATTTCGACCGCGAGATGGAAAAAATCTTTCCCGGCTGATACCCGCGGAAATCGTGGCACCTGTCAGGGTCGAATACCCGACCGCATGATGTATGTAGTCAGGGTGTCAGCGCCACCATTCCGGTCGATACCAGCCGGAACGTCCAGTCCTCGATCGGCGTCCCGCCGGTGTCCAGCAAGCTTGCCAGATGGAACAGACGGTCGCGGTTGGCACCCTGGCCGGTGCAGAACCGGTCTTGCAGGTAGAACGGCGGCGTCGCCTGATAGTGCAACGTCGCGCGCACTGCCGCCGGGGCGTCGCCCAGGTCTGCCAGTGGAATGCGATAGCCGATGGTATCGCCGCCACCGGTCTCGTAGTCGTCATCGCGCCAAACCTCCGAGGCACCGGCCTCATGTGCCAGCAGTTCGGCTTCGGTCTCGGTTCCATCCGCCGTCGGATTCACCAGTCCCATGACCCTGGCAATCTCGACGCGCCGGCCATAGGGCAGCAATCCGGCGGGCAGCAGGCGGTTATCCTTGCGGGTATGGCAGATCGACAGGAAGCTGGTTGTCAGGTTCGCAGTCGGATCAACGGCGGCGTCCCGGGCGCAGGATGGCGTGGTGGTCATCACGGCCGGATCGCCGGGGTCGAGTTTCACCTCCTGATAAATCTGCACCTGACTGGGCTGGTTGATCTCCAGATAATGCGGCTGAAAATCATCCTGACCGACAATCTTGTTGCATTGATCGTCGAACCACAATTCACCGCGCAGCGGGTCGCCGGATTGCGCATCGATCAGAACACCGAAACCATCGGTCTTGCCCGAATGCCAGATCACGTTTCCGGATCCGTCAAACACCTCGAATTCCACGAATGCGCGGCGGAAACTGACACCGGATGGAAACTTGTGCCCGGTCAGGTTGTCGATCCGCACATCCACGTCCAGGGTCTGTCTGGTCTGGTCGATGACCCGCCGCGTTACCGCGATGTCGGCGGTCCGGTTCCGCGCGGTGTCGACCATCTGCAATTCCGTCCGCTCCAGCCCGGCCATGCCCTTCGAGGTCAACATCGGATCCTGCAGCGGGATGCCCAGAATATCCGGGAACTGCTGCGCCATCTTCACCAGAAACAGGTTCAGCCCGACAAGGGTATGACGGGCAAAGCCGGTGCGCACCGGCAGGTCGATGTCGTCGCTGGCCAGCGCATATTCTGCCTCTGGCATATTGGTGCGTTCCTGGATCGAGGCGATTTTCGAATCGAATGCCCGCCCTTCGGCGTCGCGGCTTTCCATGTGACATCCGGCACAGGATATCGGCGTCGCGCCGGCGCCGGACGGCAGCGACTCTTGCGTCGGCAGGAACGCAGCCGTTCCGGTACGGTACTGGCTGAACAGCCATTCGGGATAGGTCGTTTGCTCGTAAGTGTCTGCAATCACTTGCGGGTCACGGCCCGGAGGCTGCCAGAGCACCGGCAGATGAACCGTGTGGCAGGTGCCACATTGTTCGGAACTGGCGATGGCGTCGTCCCGCACCGGGATATTGCCCAGCGCATGCGCCATCGGCTTCGTTTTCGGCCTGTCGAACGGTCCGAACACCGTGGACGGATCGGACACCAGAAAACTTCCGGTGAAAGTCCGCCCAAATCCTTCCAGACCGCCAATGCCGGCGTTCAGCTTTTGCTGACGCGCCAGCACGCACTGGTTCTGCGCGCTGTCACCAAATTTTGCCTGTTGTTCAGGTGTCAGAACGCTGCGATGGCAGGCCACGCAGGATATCCCGTCGCGCGCCAACGCGCCGTATCTGGCGTGTTCCGGGTCGTAGTGCACGGCTTGCCTGTCCGCGGTCTGGGCGCCGTCATAAGGCACGGCAGTGACAAAGCCGGGATCAAAAACTGTATCCTCGCATGTCGCCCCGGCCTGCGCCTGATCGAGCTGAAACTGTCGCTGCCCCATGATGCCGTGGCAGCCGAAACAGGTATTCCAGATCAGTGGAATCGAGCCGTCGTGAAACTGCTCTTCCGACGCCAACTGCGCAAAGAAGATCGGGTCGCGCCCGGCCAGACCCATCGGCGAAGACCGCCATGTGGCATAGGGCGACAGGTTGATCAGATTTGGCCCGTGCGGGTTGGGCTGTGTCATCTCGAAGGTCAGCCCGGTGGAACCCGCGTCGTGACAGCCCGCGCATTGATCCGAAGTCAGGTATTCGCTGGACAGGGGCGGCGTTTGCCCTGCTTCGGCCCAGACATTGTCATAGGCTTGCGAGGGCAGCGTCACCTGCGCCACATCCGGCGCAGGCGACCCGGGCGGCAGGTTGAACAGGCTGTCAAACCCGGCCTTGGGACTGGTCAGCGGAGTGCTTTGCGGAATCGGCACCATCATCGAACCCGGCTGCGGCACATGCTCGGGCACATCGCCCTCGAACGCGGTCAGGAACCAGTCCATCGACAGATAGCTGATCGGATCGCCCGGCTGGCCCTTGATGTTCACCAGGCTGGAAAACGTCAGGTTGTCTTTCGCAGAGGCGTGGCAGTTCACACAATACTGTCCGAACCCGGCATAGGCGGGTGCATTCAGCGGGCGGTCGGGCTGGGGCGACGGCCAGTCGATGTTGGGGTCCTCTGTTCCGGGCGGAAAATATCCGAAATAGCCCCAGAACCAGCCGTCAAAGGTCGCCCTGCTGTCACGGATCATATAGGCGATGCCGTTCGCCGGTTTCAGGTTCTCGACCGACACGCCGCGGCAGCGCGACCCGGGCGGCGTGAACATTTCCTTGACGATGATCGCCCCGTCGGGGATCGGCGCGGTCTGATCCGGTGCCGCGGAAGGATCGGCCGGACGATTGGCCTGAAGCCAGGCCATCATTTCGGGCGAATACCAGATCACCACGGGCGCATGAAAACCGTGATACTCACCGATCCAGCGGTTGTCCTTGTCGCGATGCGCCACGTAAGGCCCGGTGTCGCGCACGTATTTGTCCTGTGCCCAGCCATTGCCATAGGCGTCGGTCAGATCCGGATCGCGGTGGCAATAGGCGTTGAAGAACGCGCCGACAGTCTGCTCGTAATGGTTAAGCGGTTTCGGGGTGCCATCGGGCGCGCTGGGGTTCTGCACCTCGGGCCACAATTCGGCGCAAAGTCCGTGGTTCGCCGGATCAAACTGCGGCGTGCCCTGATCGTCCGGGCAAAGATTGGCCGGAAATGCCGCGTTCGCGGTCAGCGCCAGAACCGCGATGGTTTGCGCAATCGCGCGGCGCATGGCCCTGGCCAAATGTCCTGACATAATACGGTCCCCGAAATTCGAGTGGCGTGAATCCTGAAGGAATCGTAGGTGTATCGCGTGAATCGGACAAGCGTTTTGGTTGAATCGCGCCTTGCCGATTCAGTTCAGGGTCATCTCGGCGACAAGCGCCGCATAGGACGCGCCGTGCATGTCCCGGTCAGCGCGGGTGCCCTGAACGGCAGGGCGGGGCAGTGAAAACTTGACGACATTCAGCGAGGGTATGTCAAAGCGTTTCATCTGCCCGGGGTCGGTCTTGAACAGGCTTGCCACGCGTTCGGTCGACACGCCCTGTGACACGCGAAAAAACGCCTCTGGCGATCCGCAGAATATGTCGATGGTCAGCCAGAATGGCCCGGCGTTCTTGCTGCGCACCTTTTCGACGATGCTGCCGAGATCAGCCAATCTGATGAACCTCCAGCCGGAAGGCATCCATCGGATCGTTCAGCGTCATCACGTGGTTGAGGCAGAATTCGTAAATCTCGCCCCGCTCGATCTCTGCCGGCGAAAACGGGAACGCGAAGGTCGGCTGCTCTTCCTCAAGCGTCAGCGGATGGTGCAGCAGGTAGGGGTTCAGCATCTTGCCGATCTCGTCGACCAGTTCCGGTGTCTGTGCGGTCACGATGCCCAGCACCCCCAGTTCAACGGCTGACCCCGGGCGGTTTTCGATGTCGCCGAAGGTGGCGTTGCGGCCGATGATGCGCAGTTCGATGTTGAAATCCTGCGGGTCCAACTTCAGCCGGGCCGCCGCCTTGGCGCTGCATTTCGCCAGGATATCGGCGCACCAGGGTTCGGCGTTTTCAACGTAATGCCGGTCGCGCAGCAGGGTCAGCAGAACTGACTGATATCCGACGCGGCGCGCGCCTTCCAGTTTCACGGTATAGCGATCCGAGGGCACCCATTCCGACCCGGTGACGCGCACACGGGTCTGGTCCAGCGCCTGATAGTCGGCAGCGGTCACATCCAGGTGCCCGCCGGGTTCGAACAGGATGAACGGATCGGAATTCTCATATAGCATATGCGCCGATACCGTGTGGGGCGAGGCATGCGCGCCATCCGCCAGCGGTGTCACCGTGAAGCCAAGCTCGTCGAAATCCACCAGAATGACGCCCGATTGCGGGTTGGTCGCGCAGAGCGCGCCGCATTCCCCGATCTTTGCGCCATGCCAGGCCCCGCCCGCGTGGCAGCCGCGCGCCAGCGGCAGTGCCGCGATGATCGCGGTATCGGTGGTGCGCCCGGCGATGATGATGTCGGCGCCGGTGTCCAGCGCCGCGTTTATCTGTTCGGCCCCTGCCAGCGCGACGATATTGGTGCATTCGGCGATGCGGGACTCGTCGATCTCGGGCGCCGGGTGCAGCGGCGTAACGCCGCCGTTCGCCAGCGCATTGGCCACGTCACGGCCCTGTTGGCCGCTTTTCAACACCGCGACTTTTGCCGTCAGCCCGGTTTCCTTCAGAATCTCGCGGGTGATATCGACCAGCCAGTCCACCGCGATGTCGGATCCGCAGGTGCCCGCAGTGCCGATCACCAGCGGGCAACCGGCCCGCGCCCGCGCCTCGATCAGGCCTTGCCATTCGACCTTGGTCGAGGCGCGCGAATATTTCGACACGCCACGCCCCAGGTAGGACGGGCCACTGTCAGTCGAGCCGCCGTCAATCGCGATGATGTCGGGACCGGCCGCGATGCCGCGATCCAGCGCCACCTTGTCATATCCAAGACCCAGCGCGCC
>JAJDOB010000204.1 GCA_022340385.1 Rhodobacter sp. | reverse complement strand
CAGAAGGCCGGGTTCACGCGCGACGACGCGCCCGTGGCTGCGCCTGCCGATCTGGAAGCCTATGACGCCATCATCTTCGGCACGCCGACATTGTTCGGCATGATGGCCGGGCAGATGAAGTCCTTTCTCGACCAGGCCGGCGGGCTCTGGGCGCGCAACGCGCTGGTGGGCAAGGTCGCGGCGGTCTTTGCCTCCACCGGCTCGCAGCACGGCGGCCACGAGGCGACGCTGCTGTCCACCCAGATCCCGCTCCAGCACTTCGGGATGCTCATTGCCGGCATGCCCTACACCTTCGCGGGCCAGACGACCGCCGAAGGCATCGTCGGCGGCGCACCCTATGGTGCGGGCACGATCGCGGGTGTCGATGGTTCGCGGGCACCCACCAGGACCGACCTTGCCGGCGCGCGGTTTCAGGGCGCGCATGTGGCGCGGATCGCCGCGCGGCTGGCCGGAGTCAACCTGCAAGAGGAGGCCGCGTGATGCCTGCCCTGACCATCGACTTTTTCCACGACGTCGTCTGCTGCTGGTGCTTCAACATCTCGTCGCGGATGCGCAGTCTGACCGAAGAGTTCGACCTCGACATCCGACACCGCACCTTCGTCCTGCAGGCCAGCCGTGCCGAGATGGCCACGCGCTGGGGCACCCCCGAAGACGCCCGCGAGACCATTCTGGGACACTGGGCTGTCTGCCGCAGGGTCAGCGACCGGCCCGAGCTCGTCGATATCGACGCCATGCGCGCGGCCGCGTTCGACTACCCGCACGGAATGACCGCCGCGCTTGGGTGCAAGGCGGCGGAGCGGATCTGCGGACAGGCCGCCCATTGGCAGATGTTCGACCGTCTTCAGCGGGCGCATCTGAGCGAGGCGCGCAACATCGCCGATCCTGCGACGGTGCTTCACGCCGCGCGGGAGTCGGGCTTCGAGGCTGCGGCCTTTGCCAAGGTCTTCGACGACCCGTATACCGCGCAAGCCGTCGAAGCCGACAGGCAGCATGCGCGCGCACTTCAGGATCGTTCCATCCCCACCCTTATCGTCCGCAAAACCGGCGCCCGCCTCGTCAACGGACCGCGCGAGGATCTGGCTGCGCAGCTGCGCACCGCCCTGCGCCTCGTCGCCTGAAAGGAATACCCATGACACCATCGGTGCTCAGCAATAGTGCCCGGAACCGCCACCGCATTCCGCATGGTGTGCCGCGTGACCTGCCGCCCCATCTGATGCGTGACATCGGCCTCGATCCCTGGCCCGAGCGTCCGCGCTTGCCCTTCCATCCGCTCTGGTGAGCCCGTTCCGGAGACCATGACCCATGTCACGCACCACTGATATCGTTATTACGGCGCTCGCCCCGGCGATCTGGGGCAGTACCTATCTGGTCACGACCCAAGCGCTGCCCGCCGGCTATCCCGTGACCCTTGCCGCGCTTCGTGCCTTGCCAGCCGGACTGCTGTTGCTTGCGCTCACGCGCTGCCTGCCACCCCGCGCCTGGCTTGGGCGCGTCTTTCTGCTGGGCGCCTTCAACTTCGCGCTGTTCTGGGTACTGCTCTTCGTAGCCGCATACCGGCTTCCCGGCGGGGTCGCCGCGACGCTCGGCGCGCTGCAGGCGATGATGGTGATCCTCATGGCACGCGGCTGGCTTGGCACGTCGATCCGGGCGGGCGCGGTCACAGCGGCGGCGACCGGCGTTCTGGGCGTCGCGTTTCTGCTCATCAACCCGGCGGCCGCGCTGGATCCCGTCGGCATAGCGGCCGGGCTCGGCGGGGCCGCGTCGATGGCGGCAGGCACGGTTCTCAGCCGCAAATGGCAGCCGCCCGTTTCGGCCCTCAGCTTCACCGCCTGGCAGTTGACCGCCGGAGGCCTGATCCTGCTGCCGCTCGCCCTGATCACCGAACCGCCGTTGCCACCGCTCACGGCCCAGAACCTCGCTGGCCTCGCATGGCTTGGCCTCATTGGCGCAGCCGCGACATATGCGATCTGGTTCCGGGGCGTTGCGCGGCTGGAACCCGGCGCGGTCTCGATGCTTGGCATGATGAGCCCGGTGACGGCGGTGATCCTTGGCTGGGTGGTGCTGGGTCAGTCCCTCTCACCGGTGCAGGCACTCGGCGCGATCATCGTCCTCGGCTCTGTCTGGGCAGGACAGCGCGCAAACCGCCAACGTGCCGGCGATGCCTCTGTGCGTCCGGTCCCATCGCGGGCCAGGACCGCCTGAAAACCGTTCAAGAAAGGATATTCCGAATGCCCGATCTCACACTCACCCCCGACCTTGCGCGCAAGGCCCGGCTCGCCGGACTGCTCTACCTCGTCATCATCATTGCCGGCCTCGGTGCCGAGCTTGGCCTTCGGGGCCCCCTGATCGATCTTCAGGACGCGGGCACCACCGCCACCGCGATCCTCGCGGCACCGGGCCGGTTCCGGCTGGCCATCGCCGCCGACCTCTTGATGGCGCTTTGCGATGCCGGGCTCGCCATACTGCTCTATCTGATTTTCCGGACCGCGTCGCCGGGGCTTGCCCTGTCCGCGATGGTGTTCCGGCTGATCCAGACCGTGCTGATCGCCGCGAACCTCTTGGGATTGCAGACCGCCTGGCTGCTGCTCTCGAGCATAGATGGTCTGGCCGATGCGCCGGCCCTCGCGCTGGTGTTCCTCGATCTGCACGGCCACGGCTACGATCTCGGCCTCGTTTTCTTCGGCATCAACAGCCTGATCATGGGCCTGCTTGTCTGGCGCTCCGGCCTTTTTGCGAAGGTCATCGGGGCCGGGCTCGGGATCGCCGGGCTCGTCTATCTGACCGGAAGCGGCCTGCGCTTCTTCGCGCCAGACTGGTCGCCGGCATTCGCACCGGCCTACCTGCTGGCGATCCTTGCAGAGACGGCGTTTTGCGTCCGGCTGCTTTTTCAAAGGAACCCGGTCTGACACGAACCAGGCTGCAACGGTCGCCTCAAGAACCGTCCGGATCGAATGCGCCGCCGGTCAACAGATGCGCGCCCATACGCCCATCCCGCAGATTTCGAAGCTGCCGGTTTCGACTTGCCACGATCAACCAGGAGACGAGACGCTCCGGAAGGGTCCGATCACGTGCCCCTCGCCCGGGTTTCATGCGACGGGAGCCTGTCGCAGCAGAATTCTCTGGATCTTGCCACTCGGCGTCCTGGGCAGCGCCTCGATGAATTCGACAAGCCGTGGAAAGGCGTGCGCCGCAAGGCGGTCCTTGACGTGGCGCTTCAGATCCTGGGCCAGCGCGTCGGAGGCCGCCTGGGGGTCGCGCAGGACGACAAAGGCTTTCACCAGTTCCGTGCGGGCCGCGTCCGGCACGCCAACGACGGCAGCCTCGATCACGGCCGGGTGTTCCAGCAAGGCGCTTTCCACGTCGAACGGCCCGAGCTGGAACCGGGAAGATGTGATCACGTCATCCGACCTCCCGACAAAGCTGAAGGTGCCGTCCGGTCCATGCTCGACCGTGTCACCGGTCCGGTAATAGCCCCCCGCAAGCGCAGTCTGTCCTTGCCCGAGATAACCGCCGAACCAAAGGAGCGGCGAGTGTGCCACGTCAACGGCAAGCGCGCCGGTTGTGGCGTCTGCCACCCCCGCCTCTGTCAGCGGGTGCGCCATGCGCGCCGACGTCTCTGCCAGTTCATCGAACGTGATGCGTTGCACATCGCCCTCCAGCGATACGAAACGCAGCGCCGTCCGCCCGTCTCCCGCGTGGCGGTCGCAACATTCGACACAAGGGTTCACGCCTCGCACCAAATCTCCGGACAGGGCGCCTTCAAGTGCCTCGAGGTCGAAACCGGCAACGGCTTCGTCATAGGTTTGATGGTCGCGGTCTTGCGGTTTCGTCATGGCCTCACTCCTACGGATCGAAGCGCGCCCAACAATGAAACGCCGGACCATACTAACCGCCTCTTGGACCCGGCACATCGGGAGGATTCCCTATTTTTCGCCGAAACGCCCTTCCTGGCTGGCCCTTTGCCAAACGGGGTCAACTGAAATTCCAATGCGTCATTGGGGGACATCTTGTTGAGCCCGAAGCTATTTGAACGCGACCGCGCCATGTCAGTCCTGCATGCTCACCGCCGATGCGACTGAGCATGGGATGGGTCACGTGGTCGCCGAGACGGGTAAGGCAGGTGCCGGCAAGACGGCCCTGACACGCGCTTTTTCGGAAAGGGTCTCAACCCGGCTGCGCTGCCTGCGCGGTGCCTGCGAGGATCTGGCCATCCCGGAGCCTTTGGGGCCGATGCACATCTCATGGCCGGGGTCGGCGTGGCCTTCCGGGCAATGGCCCCCGAACAGCCGGACCGCATCGCGCTGTTCTCGCAGACCCTCTCGCTTTTTTCCAGGCGCACGCGTCCCACGCTGGTGCTGATCGAGGATATCCACTGGGCCGACGACGCCACGCTCGACTTCATCAGATTTCTCGCCCGCCGCGTGCGCGATCACGGGATCCTGCTGATCCTGACGTCGCGCGAGGAAGAGGACGAAGGCCGCCCGCAGACGCGCCGGGCGCTGTCCGGCGTGCCCCGCGACGACGTTGCCCGGCTGGCGCTCGACCCCCTGTCGCCTGCCGCAATCCGCGACATGTCGGGCCTGTCCGAGGCCGAGGCGCAGCGCATCCACGCACTCTCGGGCGGCAGCGCCTTCTTTGTCAGCGAGCTTTTGTCCGGCGCCCCCTCGACCAGTCTCACCAATGTGCAGGACGCGGTGCTGTCGCGTGCGGACCGGCTGGTGCCGGCAGAACGCCCTATCCTCGACACGGCCTCGATCTTTCCCCGTCGGGCAGAGCGGCGGCTGGTGCTGGCTCTGGCGCCTTGCGCAGATGCGGAAACCGCGTTGCACAGGGCCTGCTGCAGGAAGACGACCGGTTCGTCGCCTTCCGGCACGAGGTGGCCCGCCGCGCGGTCGAAGCCGCCCTGCCCGAGGCCACAAGGCGAAACCTGAACGCCCGCATGCTTGCCGCAATCCGCGACCGCCCCGACATCCCTGTGTCGCGCAAATTGCACCACGCCAAGCCGGCTGGCTCTGAAGCGCCGAGGCCGCTGGCGGGAAATTCCCGCCCGCCGGAGTGGTGGGTGAAATCATCTGCGGACGCCCCAGATGACCTCCGGCTACCGGAACCGCCCCGAGGCGACCGCCAGGTCATGCAGAAACAAACCTCGCCCGGGGCGGCCACCGGCCCGGATCAGGTGCCAGGGCGTTCGCGGCTTGAGCGGACGGAAACACTGTGCCACTTATTCCGTCAGGGGGTAGGCAACAGTGTTTTCCACGATTCCCGCGCTTCGGAAATACAGCGAGCTTGACGGAAAGACCTTTCTGCTTTGCGTCGGGGCGATGAAATGCGCGACCAGCTGGCTGCATGACTACCTGGACTCGCTGTCCGGGGTCGCCGTGTCGCCCCTGAAGGAGTTGCATTTCTTCAGCACGAAGTTTCCCGCACATGCGCTTGGCGATATGGATGCACTGGCGCTGAAGCGGCTTGGCTTTCATGTCGCGCAATCCGGCGACGGGGTCGCCAACCTGCGCCGCCGCCCGACCTTTCAGGCCAGCGTCGACCGGGTGCAGATGATCTATGATGATGACGCCTATTTCGGTCATTTCGCCCGTCTGGTCGCGCCAGAGACCGCGACCTTCTGTGATGTCACACCGGCCTATTCGGTTCTTGGGCCGACCGGGTTCGAATATCTCAGGGCATTCTGCGGATCGCAGGACATCGCGGTAAAGATCCTGTTCGTGATGCGCGATCCGGTCGACCGGCTTTGGTCGCAGTTGCGGCACATGACGCAGACCAACCCGGAAAACGATATCGTGGCGAACTGGTCCAGGGCGCTGGAATCCCCCAGCATCTGCGCGCGGGCGGATTATCGCGGCACCGTCACCGATCTGGACCAGACCTTTCCCGCAGAGGACATCCTGTATCTGTTCTACGAAGACCTTTTCACAAAGCCGTCCCTGACCCGGCTTTGCGACCATGTGAATGCCGGCTACATCGCGGGCGACGCAGGCCAGGTGAAGAACGAGACCAGCGTGAAAGCCGACATGCCGGACGACGCGCGCGCCGCCGCCCACCGCCTGCTGGCGCCGCAGTACGACTTTTGCCGCGACCGGTTCGGCGACGCGATTCCCGCAAGCTGGCAGGGCTGAGGCAAGGCCGGAACCGGCGCGCGGCGCCGGTCCGCCGTCGCCCGGCACCTCTCATCCAGAATTTGTCGAAAATAAAATTGAACCGGTTCGATGGTTGGCCCGACCCATGATCAGTAATGGCCGGGTGGTTCCGGTCACGCCAGACACGGAAAGGAAAATCCAATGGCAGAGGATCTCATGATGGGCTTCAAGTTCTACGACCGCGAAGACAACATGCAGAAAGATGCAGACATCTGGGAGGTGTCCGACCGCCTGTTCAGCGAGTCCATGTTCGACAGCATCGGCAAGACCGCCGAAGATGCGAAAATCGCCGAAAGCTTTGACGCGGCCCACGACATCGGCCCCCTCGACGGACTTGCGAATTTCGACTTTACCGAAGGTTTCGACTTTATCCTTTGATGCGTAACCCGCGCCCCGGGACCGGTATTCAGCCGGTCCCGGGGTGACATGTCCTGCGACCCGTGCCGGTATGATCAGCACGGTTCGATCTGTTCCGGCACCCGATTGCCGCAGGCCCAAGCGACCGTTCCACGGTCACCCCCGGCAGGACGCCGGCCCCCGACACCCGATCCACCAGACTTTGCGATCTCCCCCCGGGGCACAGGCGGGCCCGCGGGCAGTCGGCACCGGCCCGTATGGTGCGGCCCCACCCTACCCCGGTCGCGCCGGGTTTGGGAATTGCCTTGACCTTTCAACTCAACTGATGCGAGCGTTGGCCGGTCCCGTTCAGGTTGCGCCGCCCGATTTCAATGCAGCCGATGGGACTGACCCGGTGCCGGAAGGCGCGTGATCGCGATTTTTGAACGATTTTCCGAGATTTGAATTCAACGACCGAAAAGGGAACCTGATATGAAAAAGCGTTATTCGATTGCGACAGCCACGGCATTTCTGGCCGCCTCGATTTCAACCGGCACGGTCGTTGCGCAGGCCAGTTTCCAGGATCATCGCGGTCAACAGATCGAACTCGACGCGCCGCCGGAAAGGCTGGTCACCATCGTCCGCTCTGCCCCGATCATCTATCGCGCCGTGGACGAAACCGGCGACAACATCGCCGGAATGAACAAGGATTCGCTGGACCGCTATTTCACCAGCGGCATCTACACAGAGATCATCCCCGAGATGTCGAAACTGAATGCCACCGCGGCGCGCGAGGGCTTTGTTCCCAATGTCGAGGCCATTCTGGAAATGAACCCCGACCTGGTCGTGCAATGGATCTATGACCCCAAGATCATCGAGCCGCTGGAGCGCGTCGGCCTGAAAGTCGTGGGCTGGGACTGCTGCACAGAGCAGCACCGCCGCGACTACCTGACCCTGAGTGGTCATATCGCGGGAAAGCCCGAACGCGCGGCGATGCTGCTGGGTCTTCAGGACGGGTCGGCACAGGCATTGACCGACCGCATGTCCGGCGTGTCGCAGGACAGTTTTGCCAGTGTTCTTCAGATCGACCAACTGAACGACCAGATTCGTGTGATCGCCAACGGGTCGCAGGATTTCAGCGCCAGCGGAGTCGTCAACCTGGCGGCGGATGACAGCGGCGAATGGTGGAAAACCGTCGATCTGGAACAGGTCTTCGCGTGGGATCCGCAAATCATCCTGATACCGCCCTACGCCACCGATCTGACGCCGGACTCCTTTTATTCAAACCCGATCCTGGCCACGCTTCAGGCGGTGCGCGACAGGCGGGTCTACAAGATGCCGGCGTTCGGGCGCACCCCCGATGCGCCAGAGATCTATCTGACATCGCCCTGGGTCGCGGTTGTCGCCCACGGATCGCAAAGCGCGCCCGATTTCCGTGTCGCGGTGGCGGACGGATATCAGGCAATCTACGGTGCCACGCTAAGCGATGCGCAGATCGCCGGCATCCTGGAACTTGATCAGAATTCCGTTTCCGCGGGTTATGTTGAAACCTTCGATTGAGTCCTCTCTGAAGGCCGGGCGCGACAGGCCGGGCATCGGCGGCATTCTGGCGTCGGTGCCGCTTGTGGCTGTGCTGATCGTTCTGCTGGTGCTTTGCATCCTCTACTCGGTCACGCTGGGACGCTACGATCTGAGCGTCGCGGACGTGGCGCTGATCCTTTGGGACAATATCGCGCCGGTCTCGTCGCGCACCTGGGAACCCGTGGAAGAAACCGTGGTCGAACTGGTGCGCCTGCCGCGCATCCTTGCGGCGGTGGTGGTCGGGTTCGGGCTGTCGATTTCCGGCGCGTCGCTTCAGGGGCTGTTTCGCAACCCGCTGGTTGATCCGGGGATCATCGGCGTCACATCGGGGGCCGGCTTTGGCGGCACCCTGGCGATCCTGCTGGGCATCCAGGGTTACGGCCTGCTGGCGATCTCTTTTGCCTTCGGGATCAGCAGCATCGTTCTGGTCAAGTTCCTGGCCAGCGTCAGGGGCCGCACGTCGGTGCTGACCCTGGTGCTTGCCGGTGTCGTGATCTCGGCGTTCTTTTCCGCTGCGATTTCGGTGGCCAAGCTGTTGGCCGATCCGTTCCAGAAACTGCCCGCCATCACCTACTGGCTGATGGGCAGCATCGCATCGACCAATTACACCGACGTCCTGCTGATCGGCGTCGCGGTGGTGCCGGCCTCGATCGTGGTCTACCTGTTGCGGTATCAGATCAACATCCTGTCGCTGGGAGAGGAGCGCGCCCGCGCGCTGGGAACCCCGGTGGCGCTGGTGCAATGGGCGCTGCTGATCGCCACCGCGATGATCTCGGCGGGCGTGGTTGCCACCTCTGGCATCATCGGCTGGGTCGGCCTGGTGATCCCGCATATCGCGCGAAGCATTGTCGGGGCCAACCACATCCGGCTGCTGCCGGTCTCGGGAATCCTGGGGGCAATCTATCTGCTGCTGGTCGATAACCTGGCCCGGACAGTCACCACCTCCGAGATTCCGCTTGGCATCATCACGGCGCTTATCGGGGTTCCGGTCTTTGCCTTCATTCTGCGGCGCATTCACCTGAAGGGCGGCTGGAGCAATGATTGACGTGTCCGGCCTGACCGTCCGGCGCGGCGGCACCACGATCATCGAGGGCTACAGCTTTGACGCGCCGCGCGGCAGCATCCTGGCGGTGCTGGGCGCCAATGGCATCGGCAAGACGACCCTGCTGGAAACGCTCATCGGCGTGATAAAGCCCGAAAGCGGCAGCATGGTGCTGGGCGGCAGGACCGGGTTCGTGCCGCAACTGTTCGGCGTGGCGTTTTCCTATTCGGTGATGGACATCGTCCTGATGGGGCGCGCGCGCCATATCGGGCTGTTCGGATCGCCCGGAAAGGCCGACTATGAAATCGCCCGTCAATGCCTTGACCTGCTTGACATCGCGCATCTTGAGGGCCGGGTCTACAATCAGCTGAGCGGCGGCCAGCGGCAACTGGTGCTGATCGCTCAGGCGCTATCGTCGGAATGCGATATCATGATCATGGACGAACCCTGCGCCGCGCTGGATTACAAGAACCAGGACGTGGTCATCCGGGTCATGCGCACCCTCAGTCAGGACCGCGGCATCACGATCCTGTTTTCCACGCATATGCCGCAGCACGCCGTCGAGATTGCAACCGATGTGCTGCTGATGAACGGCACGTCATCGTTTCGCGCCGGAAAGACCGCCGACATCCTGAACGAGGCCAACCTAAGCCAGCTTTACCGAATGCCGATCGGCAAGGCGCAGTTCTCCGAAAAAGACCGGTTCACCTATGCGCCGCTGTTCCGGCAATAGGGCGCGCGGCATGCGCCGGCCGGGCCGCCGCTGATCGCGCGAAAGCCGCCCGTCGCGCAGGTCTGCACGCCCTGCGCCGCGCTGTCGCAACGGTGGGCTTGCTTGTATTTGCAGGGTGGGTATGGTTCTGTTCCTGCAAGATCAAAAACAAAACGAGTTTCTGGGAGGAGACCAATGAAGATGAGAACCACATTGTTTTCTGTGGCCACGCTGGCCTTTGGCGCACTGGGGTCATCGGCGATCGCGATGGATTGCGAGACGATCACCCTTGGCGCGGCGATTTCGCTGACCGGCAAGTATTCGACCGACGGCGTTCACACGCAAAAGGGCTACGAATTCGCCATTCAGAAGATCAAGGACGACGGCGGCGTCAAGATCGGTGACAAATGCTATAATTTCAACGTCGTGTACTACGATGACGAATCCAAGGGCGACCGCGGCGCCACCTTGGCCGAGCGTCTGATCAACCAGGACGGCGTTCAATACATGCTTGGGCCATACAGTTCCGGTCTGACCACGGCGATCGCGCCGGTGACCGAGAAATACGAAATTCCGATGGTCGAGGCCGAAGGCGCGTCGCGGTCGCTGTTCAACAAGGGCTACAAGAACCTGTTCGCAGTGCTTTCGACATCCGAACAGTATCTGGCGTCTGCGATCACCCTGGCCGCCGAAATGGCAAAGGCAGAGGGCAAGGATCCGTCCGAGGTTACCGTGGCCATCGCGGTCGAGAACGACCCGTTCTCGCTGGATGTGCGCGCCGGTGTGGTGGATGACGCGGCCCGGTTCGGCATGAAGATCGTCATCGACGAGAAACTGCCGCGCGATCTGTCGGACATGACCGGCATCCTGACCAAGGTGAAGCTGGTCAAACCGGATGTGCTGATCGTATCGGGCCACGCCAAGGGTGCGGCGACCGCCGTTCGCCAGATCGGCGAACAGGGCGTTTCGGTGCCGATGATCGCGATGACGCATTGTGAATCCGCGGACGTTGTCGGCAATTTCGGCGATTTCGCCGAGAACCTTCTGTGCTCGACCCAATGGTCGGAAACGCTGACCTACGAAGACCCGATCTTCGGAACGGCCTCGAACTACCATGAAGAGTTCAAGGCCGCCAACGCCGACTATGCCGACAAGACCGTGCCCTATCAGGTCGCCCAGGCATCGGCTGCGGTCTATGTCTTCAAGGACGCGTTCGAGCGCGCCGGCTCGCTGGACAAGGCCGCGCTTCGTGACGCCATCGCGGCAACCGACCTGATGACCTTCTACGGCGGCATCAAGTTCGCGCCTGAAGGCAACAACATCGCCAAGCCGATGGTTCTGCGCCAGATTCAGGGCGGCGAGTACAAGGTGGTCGCGCCGTCCGCTTTTGCCTCTGACAAGCTGGTCTGGCCACGCCCCTGATCATGCGGGCTGACTGACAACATAGCCGGGCGCAGACCCTCTGCGCCCGGCTTTTTTCGCACCGGCCGATCGCCGGGCGGCATTCGGGGACAGTGGGGCGCGGGACAATCATGGACGAAATTCTGTTCAACATCAGTTTGCTGATCGACTATCCGATCGTGAACCTGAAAATTATCATCGACGGGGTGATGATCGGTGCGCTGTTCGCGCTGGCGGCCTACGGGCTGGCGCTGGTCTGGGGCGTGATGAACGTCAAGAACCTGGCGCAGGGCGATTTCGTGATTGCCGGCGGATACGTGGCGCTGATGTTGTCCAAGGCCGGGATCAACCCGCTGTTCGGCGTGCCACTGGCCTTCGTGGTGATGTGGGGCATCGGCTGGGTGATCTACAAGGTGATCATCACCCGGGTGATCGAACGCGACCTGTTCACCTCGTTGCTGGCCACATTCGGGCTGGCAATCATGATGGCGCAACTGATGAACCTGATGTTCGGGTCCGACGCGCAATCGGTCAATCTGGGATACGATACCCTGCGCTTTGCCGATGGCATTATCGACGTGCCGATCGCCAAACTGATCGGCGTCGGCATGGCCGCCGTGCTGGCCATCGCCGTGGTGCTGTTCATGAAGCGCAGCCGCATGGGCCAGGCGATCCGCGCCACCGCGCAGGACGCCCGTGCCGCCCGCGTGCTGGGGATCGACACCGAAAAGGTCTATGCCTTCACCTTCGGCCTGAATGCCGCGATCTGCGGTGCGGCCGGCGCGATCATCGTGATGATCTGGGTAATCCAGCCGTTCTATGGCATCGGCTATTCGGTGCGCGCCTTTGTCATCGTCACGGCGGCCGGGCTTGGCAATCTGCCGGGCGTGATCGCGGCCGGGCTGGGATTTGGCGCCGCCGAGCAATACGGCGCGCATATCTTCGGCGACGGCTATAAACAGGCGATTGCGGTGATCCTGCTGTTGCTGGTGCTGTTCTTCCGCCTGCTCCAGCAGCGCCGGAACCGGCAAGTTCTGAAATAGGGGATGACCATGAACAAGAAATTCATCCTGTACGCGGTGCTGCTTGCCTTTTCGGTGGCCGCGCCGTTCCTGTTTCCCAACTACCAGACCCAGCTGGCGACGCTGTGGCTGATGATCATCGTCGCGCTGACCTGGGACATGACCGGCGGGCAGATGGGCTATAACAGCCTTGGCAACATCTTCTTTTACGGCACCGGCATGTATGTCTGCGCGGTGATCACCATCGGCTTGTATTACGACGTCGGCGAATGGACCAACGCCTCGCGCACCGAAATCTTCACCTTCAGCGACCGGCAGTATTTCACCGGCATGGTGCTTGGCATCCTCGGCGCGGGTCTGTTCTGTGCCGCCAGCGCCTATTTCATCGGCATGCTGACATTCGGCCTGCGTGGCCCGTATTTTGCCATCGGCACGCTTGGCGTGGCGATTGCCGCGGGCGAGATCGTGTCGAACATCGAATGGCTGGGCGGCGGCCAGGGTGTTTCGATGCCGATCTACAACGGCGATTTCGACACGTTCAAGACCCTGATCTACTTCGAGTATGCGATCCTTGGCGTCGGCCTGTTCGTATTCCTGAACTGGCTGTACAAGACCCGGTTCGGTGCCGCGATCAACGCGATCCGCGATGACGAGGAAAAGGCAGAGGCGATGGGCATCCACACCCTGCGCTACAAGCTGGTGACCTGGGCGATGTCGGCGTTCTTTGTCGGTGCGGCGGGCGCGATTTCCGCGTTTCAGCTGATCCATTTCGAACCGCTGGAAACCGCCTACCAGACCATCAACCTTGGCATCTTCATGGTGGTCTGCGTGCTGCTGGGCGGCAAGGGCACCCTGTGGGGGCCGGTGATCGGGGCGATCATGTTCCAGGTCTTCAAGGAAACCACCTGGAACTACTTCCTGGGCTGGCAATGGGTCGCGCTTGGCGCGCTGATCGTCATTGTCGTGGTCTTCTTCCAGGATGGACTGATGGGCTGGCTGCGCCTCAAGCGGCCCGAATGGTTCGGCGTCAAGGTCGAACAGAAAACCTCGGAGGCCGGCGCATGAACAACATCATCGAAGTCACCGGGGTCTCGAAATCCTATGGCGGTGTCAAGGCCAATTCCAATGTCTCGCTCAGCGTCGAGAAGGGCGGGATAACCGGGCTGATCGGGCCGAACGGATCGGGCAAGACCACGATGTTCAACTCGATTGTCGGCTACCACCCGATCGACGAGGGCTCGATCAAGTACGATGGCCAGGAAATCAGCAAGATGCAGGTGCCCCAGATCGCCCGGCTGGGCATGCTGCGCACCTTTCAGCAGACCCGTATCTACGGCGCGATGAACTGCGTGGAAAACATGCTGATCAGCCTGCCCCACCGCAAGATGAACCTGTGGGACGCGCTGAAGCGCAACACCCGCGAGGACCACGAGCGTGCCGGACATCTGCTGGAATTCGTCGGGCTGTACGAAAAGCGCTATCTGCGCTCGGGCTCGTTGTCATTCGGCCAGCAGAAGCTGCTGGAATTCGCGATGGCGCTGATGAACGAACCCACGGTCCTGTTGCTGGACGAGCCGACCGCAGGCATCAACCCGACGCTGATCAACGGGCTGATCGACCGGCTGCGCCGCGCCAACACCGAATTCGGCATCACGCTGTTCATCATCGAACACAACATGCGCGTCATCATGAACATGGCCGACAAGATCTACTGCCTGGCACATGGCGAGATGCTGGCCGAAGGCAAGCCCGAAGACATCCAGGACGACCAACGCGTCATCGACGCCTATCTGGGAGCACATTGATGGCTGAGGAAAAAAAGCGGTCCACGGGCTATCACGGCGGCACCGTCGACACGGTGATCTCGGTCGAGGCGGTCAATGCCCAGGCCCAGGCGATTGCCAGCAAGGTCGAGGTCAGCGACCTGATGGCACTGGCCAAGAACGACCCGTTCCTGGTGCTGGAAGACCTGCATGCCGGCTATGGCCGGATGGAAATCCTGCATGGGCTGAACCTGGCGGTGGCACGCAAGCAGTCGCTGTGCCTGATCGGCCCGAACGGCGCCGGCAAATCCACCATCCTGCACGCGATTTTCGGCTTCAACGATATCTTTTCCGGTTCGATCAAGATCGGCGACGGCGACGCCAAGAAGGACATCGGCGCGCTGTCGCCGTCCTCCAAGCTGAAGAAGGCCGGCATCGCCTATATCCTGCAGGACAAATCGGTGTTCCCCGGCATGACGGTCGAGGAAAACCTGTGGATGGGCGGCTTTCTGAAGGATGATCCGAAACAGGCGAAAATTGCCGCCGAGAAAGTCTTCGACAAGTATTCGCGCCTTGCCGACCGGCGCAAGCATCTGGCCAAGGTCCTGTCGGGCGGGGAACGCCGGCTGCTGGAAATCAGCCGCGCGCTGGTGATGGACCCCGAAATCCTGCTGGTCGACGAACCCTCGATCGGGCTGGAGCCGCGCTTTATCGACATGGTGTTCGACATTCTGCATGATCTGCAGCACAACGAAGGCAAGACCATCGTCATGGTCGAGCAGAATGCCAAGAAGGGGCTGGAGTTTGCCGACATCGGTTATGTGCTGGTCTCGGGCGAGCTGGCGATTGCGGGAACCGGCGACGAGTTGCTGGAAAACCCCGACGTCGGGCGCCTGTTCCTGGGCGGCTGACCCCGGGCGCGGCCTCGCCGTTTTCCGCAGCCGGCGGGCCGCTATCAGCGTTGCCGCATGCTGAAAGACCGCGCCATCCTGACCTTGTCGGTAACACAGACCCTGGTCTGGGCGGCGCTGTTCTATATATTCCCGGCCCTGCTGCTGCGCTGGGAGGCCGCGTTTCACTGGTCGCGCGCGGATCTGACGCTGGGCATCACCTGCGCCACGCTGGCCTCGGCCCTTGGGGCGCCGATCGCCGGGCGGATCATCGACAAGGGACACGGTGCCGCACTGATGGGGCTGGCCCCGGCCCTGGGCGGGCTGGGTCTGATCGCACTGTCGCAGGTCGGCGCGCTTTGGCAGTTCTACGCGCTGTGGCTGCTGATCGGGCTGACCCAGGCGGGCAGTCTTTATGACGCGTGTTTTGCCATGGTCACCCACACCCGCGGGGCCGCGGCCAAGCGCGGAATCGTGCTGATCACACTGGTTGCCGGGTTCGCGGGCACCATCAGTTTTCCCACGATGCACTACCTGTCAGAGGCGTTTGGCTGGCGCATGGCCACCGCGCTGGCCGGGCTGGCGATCCTGCTGGTGGTCGCGCCCGCGCAGGGGCTTGCGGCGCGCAGCCTGCAACGCGGACGCCCGGCGCCGCCGCCGCCCGACGCCACCGCCCCCCGGCCCCGCAACTTTCTGCGCCGCCCCGCCTTCTGGTTGCTGGCGTTCGGCTTTGCGATGCTGGCCATCGTGCATGGCACCGTGCTGAACCACCTGTTGCCGCTGCTGGCCGAACGCGGACTGCCGCTGGAATTCGCGGTGCTGATCGCCGCCCTGATCGGGCCGATGCAGGTGGCCGGACGGCTGGCGATGGTGGCGACCGGGCAGCGGTTCGATCATCGCCAGTTCATGCTGACATCCTTCGCGATGATCGCGATCGCGGTGACATTTCTGCGCTTCGGCGGCGACACCCGCGCGCTGATCGTCGCCTTCGTGCTGCTGTATGGCAGCGCCTGGGGCACGGTCAGCATCCTGCGCCCGGTGATTACCCGCGACATTCTGGGCGAGGCGAATTTCGGCGCGAAATCGGGTAGCATTGCGCTTATCTTTCTGGCCGGCGTTGCAATGTCGGCCTATTTCGGTTCGCTGATCTGGGCCTGGGTGGGCTATGGCGCATTGCTGGTGATCCTGATCGCGATGGCGATTGCGGGCGCGCTGTTCTACACCGCCGCGCACCGGCTGGCGGCCAGGGGCTAGACCGGTCGGACCACACCACCCTGTGCCGCAAGCCACGTCAGCGCGCGGTGCATAAGCGGAAAGGAGGCCACCATGCCTGACGGGTTCGTTGAACTGATCGACACCTCCAACGCGTTCTTTGCCGACCTGGCGCAGAACAACACCCGGTCCTGGTTCGAGCCGCGCAAGGCGCAATACATCGCCGAAATCCGGAAACCTGCCGAATTGCTGGGCGAGATTCTGGCAGAGGATATCGCGCACCTGACCGGCAAGCCGCATGATCCGAAACTGTTCCGCATCTACCGCGACGTGCGGTTTTCAAAGGACAAGACGCCCTACAACGCCCATCTGCACCTGATGTGGAGCCGCGGCGCCGCGACCGCACCGGTCTGGTTCTTCGGGTCCGCACCCGATTATCTGACTGTCGGCATGGGGCTTGTCGGGTTGCAGGGGCCGGCATTGGCGCGGTTTCGCACCTTTATCGACAGCCGCGGCGATACCTTGAAGGCCGCGATGGGCGGCGCCGCGCAATCCGCCGGGGCGGCGATCTCCGACTGGGGACCGGCGCCGCTCAAAAACGTCCCGAAACCCTATGACCCCGACCATCCGCACGCCGACCTGCTGAAACGCAAGGCGCTGGCGATCAGCGCGCCGCTGGCCGCAGGCTGGCGCGAAACCGGCGTTGTGCCGGCGGTTCAGAGCACGCTGAAGGCGTTGTTCCCGGTCTGGCGCCTGATCGACGCCGAATTCAGCTAGCGCCGCGCACCGGGCGGAACGGCACCCGTCCGATGGCATGCGGCACGGTCCGACCACCCGACCGGCGCAACCGGCAATGCCGGCGCGTCTCGCTTGCCGATTGGTTCATTATTTGAACCATCGGTTTATTTTCCTGACAGCGAACCCGGAGAGCTGGCACCCGTCTGTCATCGTACAACCGCTGGCAATCGCGCGACTCGCGCAAGGAACCCCACGCTCCATGGGCACAGTCTCGAAAGCACTGAATTTGCTGGACCATTTCACCCGCGCCCGCCCGGAAATCGGGCTAAGCGAGCTGAAACGCGCCTCGGGGATGGACAAGGCCACGGTGTACCGCCTGCTGTCGGAATTGCAGGCCGCCGGATTTGTCGAACAGACCGCGCCGGGGGCGCGCCTACCGGCTGGGGCCGGCGGTGGTCCGGCTGGCATTCCTGCGCGAGGCAAGCGTGCCGATGCGCGACATCGCGATGCGCGTCCTGCAACGCATCAGCGATGCCACCGGCGAAACCGCGCATCTCGGCCAGTTGCAGGGCTCCCGGCTGGCCACGCTCGCCTATACCTATTCGTCCACGCATGGGGTCGCGGTCCGGATGGAGGACGCCGACGTGGTGCCGCTGCATGCCTCTGCCAGCGGGCATGCCATGCTGGCCTTCGCCGCGCCGGACTTCCGCGACCGGATTCTCGCCGGCCCCCTGCCCGCCTTCACCCCGGACACCCCGGTCGCGCCCGACGATATCCGCGCCTGCCTGACCCGCGTGCGCGCCACCGGTCTGGCGGAACTGATCGGCGGGTTCGAGGCCGACGTGCATTCGCTTGCGGTGCCGCTGTTCGACGGGAATGCCATTGTGACCGGCGCAATCGCCGTGGCCGCGCCCGCCGCGCGGATGACGCCGGCCCTGCGCGCCCGCGTCATCGCCGCGCTGCGCGACGGGGCACGGGAAATCATGGAACAATCGGGCGGGACACCGCCGCAATAATGGCAGACGGACCGGTCCGATGACGGCTGAGCGCGCGCTGATCCTCGATTTCGGCGGCGTCGTCACCCGCACGCTGTTTGAAACCCACGACCTCAGCGAACGTGCGCTTGGCCTGCCGCCCGGCACGCTTGACTGGCGCGGGCCGTTCGCGCCCGAAACCGACACGCTGTGGCGCGCGATGCAGTCGGGCCGGATATCCGAACGCGACTACTGGGCCGGGCGTAGCCGCGAAGTCGGCGCGCTGATCGGCCAGAACTGGGCCGAATTGCGCTTGTTCGTGCGCGCCGCGCGCGGCGCCGATCCCGCCGCCGTGATCCGCCCGGAATTTCACGACGCAGTCGTACAGGCACGCGCAGCGGGCGCGAAACTGGCGATTCTCAGCAACGAACTCGATCTGTTCTATGGCACCGATTTTCGTGAGAAACTGCCGTTTCTCAAACAGTTCGACGCCATTGTCGATGCGACCTACACCAACATCCTGAAACCCGACCCGCGCGCCTATGCGCTGGTCCTGCAAGACCTTGGGCTGCACCCCGAAAACTGCGTCTTCGTCGATGACTAGCCGCGAAATATCGACGGCGCACTGACCGCCAACCTGAATGCCGTTCACTTCGACGTCGCCCGCCCCGGTGCAAGCTATGCCCGCGCCCTTGACCTTCTGATCCCCGAAAGGACCACGCCATGAAAGACAGAAATTTCCTGAGGGAAAAGAACGCCCGCTCGCTATGGCACCCGATGGCGCATCCCCGCGACATGCAGGCCAATCCGCCCACCATCATCACCGGGGCCCAAGGCACCCGGATCCGCGACATCGACGGGCACGAGGTGGTCGATGGCGTCGGCGGGCTCTGGAATGTCAACCTCGGCTATTCCTGCGACCCGGTCAAAAAGGCGATCGCGGATCAGCTGGACCGCCTGCCCTATTACTCGACGTTTCGCGGCACCACCAACGATGCGGTCATCGAACTGTCCGAAGCGCTGCGCGATTTCTTCGAGCCCGACGGGCTGACGCGCGCGTTCTACACCTCGGGCGGCAGCGACAGCGTGGAATCCTCGCTGCGCCTTGCCCGCCAGTATCACAAGCTTCGCGGCGATCATGGCCGCACCAAATTCCTCAGCCTCAAGAAGGGCTATCACGGCACCCATTTCGGCGCGGCCTCGGTCAACGGGAACGCGAATTTCCGCACCCCGTACGAGCCGCTGCTGCCGGGCTGTTTTCACATCCCCGCGCCCTATCTGTATCGCAATCCCTTTGGCGAAACCGACCCCGCGCGCCCGGCGCAACTGTGCCTGAGCGCGCTGGAGGACGAAATCGCGTTTCAGGGTGCGGGCACCATCGCGGCGATGATCATGGAGCCGGTGCTGGGCGCAGGCGGCGTGCTGGTGCCGCATGAAAGCTTCATGCCCGGCGTGCGCGAGATCACGGCGCGCCACGGAATCCTGCTGATCAGCGACGAGGTCATCACCAGCTTTGGCCGCACCGGCGACTGGACCGGCGTGCGCCACTGGGGCGTCCGGCCCGACATGGCCTGCACCGCCAAGGCGATCACCAACGGCTACTTTCCCTTCGGTGCGGTGATGATTTCCGAACATGTCGCCGAGGTATTTGAAAATGACGAAACCGGCGCAGCATTCATCAGCCACGGCTACACCTATTCCGGCCATCCGGTCGGCGCGGCGGCGGCGCTGGCCTGTCTGGGCGAAACGCTGAAACGTCAGGTGCAGAAAAACGCCGCCGCGCGCGGGGCAGAGCTTTGGGCGGGCATCAATGCGCTGAAAGACCGCCATGACGTGATCGGCGATGTGCGTGGCGGTCATGGGCTTATGCTGGGCATCGAACTTGTATCGGACCGGGCCAGCAAGACACCGATCGACACGGCCACCATCGCCCGGATTCAACGGGCCACCTACGAGGCCGGAACCATGGTGCGCATGTCGGGCAGCAACTTTCTGTTGTCGCCGCCGCTGGTTCTGACCAGCGAAGATGTCACGGTGATCCTGGACTCGCTGGAAACCGG
>JAJDOB010000157.1 GCA_022340385.1 Rhodobacter sp. | reverse complement strand
GGTGTTGGCCAGAAGGCAGGCGATCGTCATCGGTCCGACGCCGCCGGGCACCGGGGTGATTGCCCCTGCCACGGCTGCACACCCGTCAAAGTCGACATCGCCGACCAGCCGGGTTTTTCCTTCGCCCTTTTCCGGGGCGTCAATGCGGTTGATGCCGACATCGATCACCGTTGCGCCCGGCTTGATCCAGTCGCCCGGCACCATTTGCGCCCGCCCCACGGCGGCAACGACGATATCGGCGCGACGCACCACGTCTGCCAGATCCCTGGTGCGTGAATGCGCGATCGTGACCGTGCAACTGTCGCCCAGCAGCAGCTGCGCCATCGGCTTGCCGACGATATTGCTGCGCCCGATCACCACTGCATCCAGCCCGGACAACGAGCCGTGATGGTCGCGCAGCATCATCAGGCAGCCCAGCGGTGTGCAGGGCACCATCGACTTTTGCCCGGTGGCCAACAGGCCCACGTTTGAGATATGGAAGCCATCGACATCCTTGGCCGGGTCGATGGCGTTGATCACCAGATCCTCGTTCAAATGCCCGGGCAGCGGCAACTGCACCAGAATGCCGTGGATCGTCGCGTCATTGTTCAACTGGTCGATCAGCGCCAGCAGATCGGCCTCGGATGTGTCGGCGTCCAGCTTGTGCTCGACAGATTTCATGCCGACTTCGACGGTCATCTTGCCTTTGGAACGGACATAGACCTGGCTGGCCGGATCTTCGCCCACCAGCACCACGGCCAGCCCGGGTGTGATCCCGTGATCGGCCTTCAGCCGGGTAACATGTTCGCCCACCTGGCCGCGCACCCTGGCGGCAAAGGCCTTGCCGTCGATGATTTCTGCCGTCATGTCCGCTCTCCCGATTGCTGGCGTTTCGCGCTTTAGCGCGGTTTCGCACCGGTGTCACATTGATTTCGGCGCGATGCGACCCGCAGAAGCGACGCCCCGGGTTCGTTGCCCGACCCGATGCCTCGCAAAGCGGTTATTTCGGCATTCGGATATGCGGCAGCAGGCTTTCGGCAATCGGTTTCGGGCCTGTCTTGCGCGGTTCTTTCGGCGGGGTCAGCCCGGCCCCGGCAATCCGGCGCTGCCACAGAACCGCGGCGCGGGTCATGTCATTGGGCAGGCCGAGATCGGACAGGGTCTTTGCGACTTCTTCCATCTCCGCCGCCCGGCGCTCGCCGTGCCGGATGACGCGTTCAAAATTGTAGGCGGACTGGGCCGCCCAATCCTCGATTCTGTGCGACACCAGCAGCGACGACAGGATGTCTTCCTCGATCCCTTCGGCCACCGCCGCCAGCACGCATTCCGCCGTCAGCGCCTCCAGTCCCTTGACCATGACGGAACGGATCATCTTGATGGTCGAGGCCGCGCCGACATCGCCCGGGACCAGGGTAGGGTTCATCGGCAGCGCGGTCAGGATCGGGGCGATGGTTTGCGCATGTGGGCCGGACACCAGCAGCGGTACCATGTTCAGCCTGGGATGCACCGGCGCCATGACCGCCACGTCGACATAGCGCCCGCCCGCCCCTTCGACGATCTGCGCCGAGGTCCGCTTTGACGAGGGCGCACAGGAATTCAGATCGCACCAGAAGCTATCCTTGGCGATATGCGGCGCGGCAGCGCGTGCCGCCTCGACCGCGCGGTCGGCGGTAACGGTACAGAAGATCAGGTCGGTCTTCGCGGCAAGCCCGGCGATGGTGCCGGCGTCCGTGACACCCAGCGCGTCATAGCGGCGCGCCATTTCGACAGCTGTCGCGGGGTCATCGGTTTTCACGTCAAAGGCGCGAATGCCGCTTTGGGCATTGCCCCAGCCGCTGACAATCGCGCTGCCCGCTTCGCCCATTCCGACAAATCCGATGTTCATGCGTCTGTCCTTTCCCGTTCTGCACCGGCCTAGCGCGGCGCGGGCCGGCTTGGCAATCGGTTTGCAGTTTGGGACGGCCTGGCTGCCTGACAGTTCGTCGCTGCGAATTCCGTCAGTATTCAATCGTGACGGTGACAGCGTCGCTGTACAGCCCCGGACTGGCAGTTTGCCCGGAATGGATGCGGCCAAAGATCGAGAAGGTCTGATTGCTGCCGACACCTTGCGCGTCCACATCATTCGTTGGCTGATCGCCCCAGGGCTGGGTGCGCGCGCTGTTCTGATACAGCCCGTAGGCTAGGGTGTTGCCGCCAAAGCTGAGCCTGCGGTTGGTGGGGCCGGTCGCGCCTGCGCCCTGCCCGTTGTCCAGCCGGATCGAATAATCCGTGGCCGCCGTGCAGCGCACATTCAGCGACGCCTCGCGGTCGATGGGCGCGGTCACCGATTGCGGAACCGTGCCGAAGTTCAGCGCGCTGGCGTCAACCTCGCAACTGGATTGCACGTCTGCCGACACGGTGAAACTGCCCGGCACCGCGGTTTGCCCGACCAGATCGCAGCTGAGCACCCCGTAATCGACACGCGCATGTGTGACGCCGGAAAACACTGAACTGTAGTACCCCGTGCCGGTAGACACACCGGACGAGGTCACGTCCGCGAAAACCGGCAAAGACGCGCTGCCGCTGCCAAGCAGGATTGGGATCGTCAGGTACACAGATGTCCAGGTCGGGTGCGCCGCGCCGTTTCCGGTGGCGCGCAACTCGTAGGACAACGCGGCATTGTCGGCACGGCGCATGTAGCGCGGCGACAGGCTGCCGCCCGCACCCCCGGACCCGGGGCCAAAGTGCACACAGACCCCGGCAACGGTTGCCAACGCGTCGGTGCAGGTGATCTGCAGGGTGCCGGAAGTGGAATTGGTGACGCCGCTGCGCACGCTGATGCTGCCGAAATTGATGTTCGACATCGACGCCGAACAGGTCAGCGCCTGTGCTGCCGAACTGCCGGCGATCAGCAGGAACACGGTGCCGATCCACAACCAGGGCCGCGCCGGTGTCATTGGCAGACCACGGGGTCGATGATCGTCTGCACCCCGCCGCCCGCCGCAAAGTCGAAGCGCGCGGTACAGGTGCCGCTGCTGGTCCGGACCCGCGCGGTATTGCTGCGCTTCAGACCCTCCAGGTAGGCGGCCCCGTCATAGCCGACGACGAATTCGGCACCGTTCAATTCGACCTGCGAACCGACAGGCAGGTAATTGCCGCCCGGATCGCGCAGCACCACAAGCGCCGTATCGGCACCGTCGGAGCCGCCGAAATCGACCACCACGCCCGACCGGCGGGCCGGAACGACATCCATCGCGGTGATGTTGTAGGTTGCATCCTTGGGCAACTCGTCGACATTCAGCGAAATCCGGTTCGGTGCATAGCTGGACAACCCCGACACCAGCGCACGACCCGACCGCCCGGTGCGCACGACCTCGCGATTCTGAAGATAGACAGAGACATCCTCGACCCCGGCATCCACGATGGCGAAACCGTCGTGAATCTGGTTCCCGGTTGCGAACCTGCCGCCCAGAAATACCACAGATCCGTCAAACCGCGCATGGCCGGACGTATGTCCGCTGGATTGCCGCAGCGCTGCTTCGGCCCGGCCGTGGCGGCTTCGGATAGAGGCGGCGACCTGCCAGGCCGCGCGCTCTTCGCCCAGTTCAAGCTGCCCTTGATAGCCGTAGTCGCCGACCGCATCGCCCAGCGCCCGCACCAGCGTCAGCCCTTGCCCGCTTCCGGTCTCGCGGCTTGTCGAGGTTGAAAGCTGGGTAAAGCTGTTGTTGCCGGTGGGAATGTTCAGATAGGCGGAAAACCTGGTGTCATCGCTGACCAGATCATGTGCGGTGCTGATGCTAAGCGACGCATTGCGCCATTTCAGCGTGCGACCATAGCTGGCCGAAACGATACGGTCGGTGGATGCTTCGCGCTGCGAGTTCACGAAACTGAATCCCAGGTTCGACCCGTCGCGGAACGCCGGCAGGGTCAGGCTCAGCACGTCCTGCGACCTTGGAAATTCCAGCAGCGACTGATCGGTTGTCAGGGTGCCGGCGCCCAGAAAATCGGCGGCTGTGGCGTAGGCCAGATCGGTGAACCCGTCGGTCGAGCGCAGCACGCTGGCCTCTATCCCGACGCCCATTGCGGTCATGCGCAATGTGCCAAAGGCGAACTGGCCGGTCTGACCGCGATAATTGCTGTGACCGCCGGCCAGCGTGATCTCTGCCCGGTTTCCCAGAACGAAAGCCGCGCCCAGGCCAAACATCTGAAGGTCCGACTTGCCCTCGACATGCCCCTGAAGCGTCACCCGGTTGGTCAGGCCAAACCGCAAACTGGCCGAATACAGCGTGTCGTCGCTGTAATCATTGCTGGTCTGGCCGTAACCGTCGCGTGCTTTGCCAAGCTCTATCGAATAGTCGAACACGCCCTTTTTCAGCAGGTTTCGGCTGGAAAAGAACGGCACCTCGCGCTTAATGACATTGCCGTTCTCGTCGCGGATGACCACAACCGCGTCGCCGGCACCGTTGTAGATCGGGATATCCTCGAACCGGTAGGGGCCCTGATCGGTGCGCCCCGAAAACACCCGGTTGTTGTCGACGAAAACATCGACCGTGCTGGGCACCGCTGCCGCGCCCGAGAATGACAACAGCGGTTCGGTGACGAGATCGTTGCGCAGGTTGAATTCGCGCCGCAGCTGCACCCCGCCCATGCGGACAGAGCGGCCCCATGACAGCGACGACGACACCACGTCGCCGGCGGCAAAGGTGATCGCCGTGCCGGGAGCGTTGTATTCATAGGTTGTATTCAGGCGCAGGAATTCAGGGTCGCCATCCGGTGTGGTACTTGCGATTCCGGACCCGCGCACATGGCCGATCGGCGAGAATACCCAGCCATTCAGTGCCAGCGACAGACGGTTGAATTCAAGCCCGCCGGAATCCGCGCCCTCTCCGAACCCGGCGATCGCATCGTAGTTCAGCACCGCGCCGAAGGATTTGTCGGGTGTCACCGGGGCCGACCGGCGATTGGCAGAGATCACCTCGGGCAGCAGCGCCTCGGCCCGGGCGGTAAAGGCGATGGTCTGCGCGGCCGGGTCATAAACGTAATCGAGGCCCGGAAGCTTATCGAGTGCGATCCTGCCACGCCGTATCGCGGGCACCTTGATCCCGACCTCGATCAGTTCGCTGCGCGGGGCAGAGATCTTGCCGGTCCGGGGATCCTGCGAGAATTCGGCGATCAGCTCGGTCGACTCGCCGTTGACGAACACCTCCAGATACAACGGAAGCGCGTCACCGGGTGCGTTGACCTCAAGCGTGACGTCAAGGTTGTCCTGCGGAATGACCGGGGATGTCGCCAGGGCGGACAAGACCCCGGCAATGCCGGCAATCATTAGAGTTCTGGTTTTGTCGTTCATCGCGAATGCCCCCATTCCGATCTACCGGCGCGCTGTGTTCAGCCAGTGAAACACAGCGGCACGGAATGGCGGATGCGCAGCGCGACAGCCTGTCTGGTTTCAGGACCGCTGGGCAGGCGGTCGACGAGAACGCGATAGCATTCGCGGCCGCGCACGGCCTTGCGGCTGGTGCGCACGATGCGCACGGTCAGTTCCTGGCGCGGGCTAAGGCGGCTGATCGGCGGGCTTACGACCACGTCCCTGGTCTGGCGCAGCTCGCTTGCAGGGCGGTTTTCATTCCACTTCATGACCCGCACCTGCACCACCGATTGCTGTGCCCCGGCGGCCTTGACCGTCAGGACCGATTGCTGGCCGCCTGCCGGTACCGACAGGCGCGTTGGCGAAACCGAGATCGATTCGGCTGCCGCGGCTGTCGCGCTGAGGCACAACAGGGCGGCAGCGGCAGCGGCGAACAGGCGCCGCTTGCCGATCAGGAAACGGGCACGCATCAGTACGTCACCGTGATCAGCACGGTATCCGCATAGACACCGGCGTTATAGGCGCCCGAAGGAACCTCGCCGTAGACATCTATGGCGGTCGGGACAGCGGCGGTGATGTCTCCGTTGAAGATATTGCCATTCACCGCAACCTCGCTGCTGTGCCCGCTGTCAGAGTGAAGGTCATAGGGCACGAAGTTGCCGTTGCCGTCATCCATCCGGCGCTGGGCGCCGCTGAGGTTTTCGCCGCCGTTCAGCGCAACCGTCACGCCGGTCTTGCTGGAAGTGCAGGTCACGACAATTTCGCCCGGGGTGACTTCGGTCGTGGCCGCGCTTGCGTCGAGTGATGCAAATGCAACAGGCGTTGCGACAACGACACATGTGTCGATAACGGTGGCCGTGACCGTCAGGTTGCCGACTGCCGTAGCGGCAACCGACGCCTGTGCCGACATTGCCAGCACCAGCATGGCGCCATTGATTTTGCGGGATATTTTTGACATTACTCGTCCTCTTACCTTCTTGACCGGCCGAGTTTGCGCGACTGCATCCATCGTTCGACGCAACCGGTTTCGGCCCCTTTGCACACAGCAGAAGCCCGTCTGAATGTGACTATTTGATGACCGGTCAAAGATTTGTTCATCGTATTTGGCCAGTTTTGGCGAAAACATCGCAAAACCTGCAAGTATTTGAAATAATTCAATAATTATTACTTATCCACACGCGAATATCGGGGCGGTGAGTGTCATTTGGCTGGCTGCGACCGCCAACACCGGCGAAGGGTCAGATTGCCTGCATTTCCTGCGTGAACGCGCGGATCACGGGCAGGTCTTTCC
>JAJDOB010000123.1 GCA_022340385.1 Rhodobacter sp. | reverse complement strand
CCGCCGCGCATAGGTCCAAAGACCGGGGTAATCCACCAGCCGCCGGATGTTGCATTTGAAGGCATAGTGATAGGCTACGTCGAAGCGCGCCAGAGTTGGAAACAGGCGCAGGTCCGCCTCGGTGAACCGGTTGCCGGCCAGGTGGTCGGCGGCGCCCAGATGCGTCTCGATCCGATCAAGGGTGTCGAATAATTCCCGAACCGCGCTGTCATAGGCCGCCTGCGTGCGCGCAAAGCCGGCGCGATAGACGCCGTTGTTGACGGTCCGATAGATCAGATCGTTCCAGCGCTCGATCTCGGGCATAAGGGCTGCGGGGGCCAGATCGGGGCCACGCCCGAAGGCGGCCAGCATCCGTACGATATCGGCGCTTTCATTGCTGACGATCTGGCCGGATTCGCGGTCCCACAGCACCGGGACGGTGATGCGCCCGGTATAGGCCGGGCGCTGACGGGCGTAGACCTGATGCAGCGAGGCGACGCCAAGGCACTGGTCCGTATAGGCGCCGGCCTCGTCAAAGACCCAGCCCTGTTCGGTGCGGCGCGGGCGCGCGTAGGCCAGGCTGATGGCATCCTCCAGCCCCAGTATGGCGCGGGTCAGCAGTGCACGATGCGCCCAGGGGCAATTCCAGGCGACATAAAGATGATAACGCCCCGCGTCCGGGGTAAACGGGCCGTCGGTGGTGATCCAATGCCGGATGGTCGAGGCGGCACGCCGAAAGGCACCATCTGCGTCCGTGTCCGGGTCCGGATCATCCGGGAGATATGCGCCGTCGATCATGATACCCATGACGTTCGCCTTTGTTCCGGGGGGTCAGACCAACCTATCAATTGTCGATGCGCCGGCAAGGCCAGACATCGCATCCTTGATGCGCGATCCGGGTAATCCACAACATATTGCGTCATTCTCTAAATTAGGGGTTTACAGGGTGAATCGCCGGGGCCTACGGTATATTGTAGATAAGGTGGCAAAAGACCGCCGGATCTGGAGCAGGCAGCAAGTTCTGGTGTCGAACAAGACGCTGCGAACGACAAACAACGAGGCCGGGCATGTCACTTTCGGAACAGTTCCACACGGATGATCTTCATCCGATTGATATCGTTGAACATATCGCTGAACATCACGAATGGGATTTCGACCGTGTCGCCGATGACCAGATCGCCATGGCGGTGGTCGGGCAATGGCGGACCTATTCGATCACGCTGGCCTGGTCGGGATATGACGAAACCCTGCGGCTGATCTGCACCTTCGAGATGGAGCCGCCGGAAGAAAAGCTGCCGCTGATCTATGAAACGCTGAACCGCACAAACGACATGTGCTGGACCGGCGCGTTCACCTATTGGGCGGACCAGCGGCTGATGGTCTATCGCTACGGTCTGCTGCTGGCGGGCGGGCAGATCGCGGGCCCAGAGCAGATTGACCGGCTGATCGGCGGCGCGGTCACCTCGGCGGAACGGTTCTATCCGGCATTCCAGCTGGTGGCCTGGGGCGACCAGTCGCCCGAAGAAGCCATGAATGTCGCCATTGCAGAGGCCTATGGCCGGGCTTAATCATTCCTCCTGAAAAAGGGGGCTTTCATGTTCAAGGATATCGAAAAACGCGGGCTGGTTCTGCTGGGGTGCGGCAAGATGGGGTCGGCGATGCTGGCGGGTTGGCTGGAGCGCGGCCTGCCGCCCGGTTCCGTCTGGGTGATCGACCCCGCGCCGTCCGACTGGTTGCGCGCAACCGGGGTGCATTTGAACGCAGATCTTCCCGATGATCCGGCCATCGTGCTGGTGGCCGTGAAACCGCAGATGATGGGCGCTGCGCTGCCGGTGCTGGTATCCTTCGGCAATGGCACGACCCTGTTCATCAGCGTGGCGGCGGGCACACCGATTTCGGCCTATGAGGCGGTATTGGGGGCACGCACACCGATTGTGCGGGCGATGCCGAACACGCCCGCGGCCGTGGGCAAGGGCATTACCGCGCTGATTGGCAACGCCGCATCCAACGCCGCGCATATGGACCTGGCCGAGACGCTGCTGCAGGCGGTGGGGCAGGTCGTGCGGCTGGACAACGAGGCGCAGATGGACGCGGTAACCGGCGTCTCTGGCTCTGGACCGGCCTATGTGTTCCACCTGATCGAGACGCTTGCGGCGGCAGGCGCGGCGCAGGGGCTGCCGCCCGCGCTGGCGATGCAACTGGCCCGGGCAACAGTCGCGGGTGCGGGCGCGCTGGCCGAACAGGCCGAAGAGGATCCCGCGCAGTTGCGGGTGAACGTTACATCTCCGCAGGGAACCACGGCGGCGGCGCTCGAGGTGCTGATGGATCGGGATACCGGCTTTCCGGCGCTGCTGGGCCGCGCCGTCAAGGCGGCGACCGATCGTTCCCGGGAACTGGGCAATGGCTGATCTGAGCTTTGACGAGTTTCTGCGCGTCGATATCCGCGTCGGGCAGATCGTGCGCGCCGAACCCTATCCCGAAGCGCGCAAGCCGGCGATCAAGCTGTGGGTCGATTTCGGGCCGGAGATCGGTGAAAAGAAAAGCTCTGCCCAGATCACGGTGCATTACCGGGTCGAGGATCTGCCGGGAAAGCGTGTGCTGGGCGTGGTGAATTTCCCACCCCGCCAGATCGGCAAGTTCATGTCCGAAGTGCTGGTGCTGGGCGTGCCGGACGCGCAGGGCGAGGTGGTTCTTCTGGTGCCCGACAAGGACGTGCCGGTCGGCGGGCGGCTGTATTGAGCGCCTGACGGCATGCTCCTGAACACCGTTTTGCCCGTCAACCGGTCGGTTTGTCTCCGGTCGCCTCGCGCCAGTGGCGGCGGCAAAGCGATACGTAGGTTTCATTGCCGCCGATCTGGATCTGCGCGCCATCGGTCAAAGCGCGGCCATCCGCGCCCATGCGCACCACCATCGTGGCCTTCTTGCCGCAATGGCAAATGGTGCGCGCCTCGCGCATTTCGTCGGCCAGCGCCAGCAGCGCTGCCGAGCCGGGAAACAGTTCGCCCCGAAAATCGACGCGCAGGCCATAGCACATGATCGGCACGTTCAGGTCATCTACCGCGCGGGCAAGTTGCCAGACCTGGGCTTTTTCGAGAAACTGCGCCTCGTCAATGAAGATGCAATCGACCTTGCCCGCAGCCAGCCGGTTTTCGATCCGGGTGAACAGATCTTCGCCCGGTGCAAAAAGGTCCGCCGCGTCGCCGATGCCGATCCGGCTGGCGATCCGGCCCTCGCCGGCGCGGTTGTCAAGTTCTGCGGTCAACAGGTAGGTCTGCATGCCGCGTTCACGGTAATTGTGGGAGGCCTGCAACAGCAATGTCGACTTGCCGGCATTCATCGTCGAGTAGTGGAAGTAAAGTTTGGCCATGAAACCGGGATAACGCGGACAGCGCATCTGTTGCAAGAGACTGATCTTGCGAAGGAAAGCGAGCCCGCCGCGCGGGTGTCGTAGGTCGGCACCACTGCCAGCCCCCTGGCATTCCGCGCGACGAACCTAACCAAACCGATGTTGGGGACACCGGACACTGACATTTCCCGGTTGCCCGGGACAGGAATATAAATGACAATCAAGTGACGGGGTAATAATGGGAAAACGACGTAACAATTCCCCTAAGTGGGCCCCAAGGGGACGGAAGCATCGATGACAGTCATCTCGAAATACCTGAAAAAACATACTGAAACGCTGGTGAAAGAGGTCGGTCTGGAAGCCGCCTGCGCGATCACAGGAAAATCCAAGGCCACGCTGGGGCGGTATTATTCGGATGCAGAAGAGCATAACGACCGCTTCATGCCGGTGGATGCCGTGGCCCTGCTGGAAGACGCGGCGGGCTATCCGCATATCACCGCCGCACTGGCAGAGCTTCGCGGTATCACGCTGACCTATAACGAAGGTCGCAGGAACACGCCCGGCAGCGGCGGCGTCAACTCTGACGTGGTGGCGCTGAGCCAGCGGTTCGCGATGCTGATGGGCGAATACAACCAGTCAATGGAAGACGGAAAGATCACCATCAACGAGGCCAAGCGGCTGCTGCGCGAAACGCTGGAATTGCAACGGGTGCTGCTGGACATGAAACTGCATCTGGAAGAAGAAAGCGTGTAGCACGGAACGGCGTGTCTTGATGCGAAAAGATGGCCTTCCTTGGGGCATTTCTGCCTAGCTTTCCCGGAAAACCGGATCGCGTTATTCGGGCCGCGTGTTAAGCGGTGACGCGCTGGATGAACCAGAAAGCGCCGATAAACGCAATCAGGACCGAGGCCGGGACCGCGATGGCGGCTTGGTACCAGGATTTCCTTCCGAACCACAACCCAACCGCCAGAAACGCGCTTGTGATGACCGCAAGCTGGCCCAGCTCGACCCCGATGTTGAATCCGATCAGCCGCGCCAGGAAATTCGTCTGGCCGCCGCCAAGTTCACCCAGCACGCTGGCAAAGCCAAGCCCGTGCAGCAGACCGAAAAAGAACACGACCGCCGTGCGCCAGATGCCAAGTTTCGGACGCAGGATGTTTTCCACGGCGACGAACACGATCGAGGCCGCGATCAATGGTTCGACGATACTGGCCGGGATCACGACAAATTTCAGCGCCGCCAAAGCCAGCGTCACCGTATGCGCGACGGTGAACGCGGTAATCTGCGACAGCAGCGGGCGCACATGCAGCGAGAAGAAGAACAGCCCCAGTACAAAGACGATGTGGTCGAGGCCCTTGGGAATGATATGTTCAAAGCCTTGCACGATGAACCGCAGGAACACCGTGCCGGCGGTTTCCGCGGCATAGCCGGTGCGCGGCAACGGGGCGCTGATTGCGCCGTCCTGCAACAGGGCGGAATAGGCATCGTCGCCACCGCCGGTCTGACGGATCACCAGTGGCCCGTTGGCCGCGACCCAGCCCAGGGTTACGGGAGTCCCGTCGGCCGGCAGGGCAGCGGTGACGGTGATGGTGCTGTCACGCGGCAGATCAAGATCGCCGGATTCGGGAATGCTGACCTCTTCCAGTTCGGCGTCAAGCGCGGTGCCGCCCGCGCTGAACTGAAAGCCCTTGCGCAGACTTGGCCAGCTTTGGCGCAGAATGGATTCGAGATCCGCCGGCGCCGCGGCGCGCAACGCGTCGTAGCGTTCGGCATTCGGCGCGTTGTCGGTGTCGTCAAGGTTTTGCAGGTCGATCTGCGACACCAGCGCCTCCAGCGTCAGTTCAAGCTGCATCGTGACCTGGTCGCCGGAAACGGTGACGTCGGCGATGGCGGGGCGGATTTCATGCGCGCGCGCCATTTGCGTCATCACAAGCACGAGTGTCAGCGCCAGCATGGTTGACTTGGGCGCGATCCGTGCCAGCTTGGACAATGTAACCATGAACGGAACCTGAGTCATGCGATTGAGAACCTTTGTTGCTGCGATGTTGCTTGCCATGCCCGCACAATCGCATGAATTCTGGATATCTCCAGAGACCTATAGCATTGGCGCGCAAGATCAAATGCTGGCGGATATCCGCGTCGGGCAAAACTTCAAGGGCGGGGCGTATTCCTACCTGTCATCGAAGTTCGTCCGTTTCGATCTGGTCCAGAACGGCAAGGTGATCGCGGTCGAGGGGCGCGAGGGTGATCGGCCGGCGCTGGCCGCGGCGGCACCGGGCGAGGGGCTGGTCACGATCGTGCATCAGACGACAGATTATTTGCTGACCTACAGCGAGGCAGAGAAATTCGTGAACTTTGTCGAGCACAAGGATTTCGACGGCGTGCTGGAGCAGCACCGCGCACGTGGACTGCCCGACACCGGATTTCGCGAACGCTATAGCCGGTATGCCAAAAGCCTGATCGCGGTCGGCGCGGGGCAGGGGGCGGACCAGGAGGTCGGGATGGAGACAGAGATTGTCGCGCTGGCCAATCCCTATTCCGACGATCTTTCGGGTGGGCTGCCGGTGCGGGTGCTGTACCAGGGCGCGGTTCGGGCGGACACGCAGGTCGAACTGTTCGAGCGTGCACCCGACGGCACCGTCGAGGTGACAAAACTGCGCACGGATGCCGCGGGCGAAGTGTATGTACCGGTGAAAGCGGGGCATGAATACCTGGTGGACGCGGTGGTGATGCGCCCGTTGGAGCCCGTGGCAGAGAATGACCCGGTGTGGGAGTCGCTTTGGGCGTCGCTGACCTTCAAAGTGCCGGGCGAATAGGCGGTTCCATCGGCGTATGGCCAGTTGAAGGGTTGTATTCTACCCCTTGACGAACGCT
>JAJDOB010000107.1 GCA_022340385.1 Rhodobacter sp. | reverse complement strand
CGGATCATTTTGCTGAACGATCCGACCCGGGGCATCGACGTCGGCACCAAGCAGGAGATTTACCAATTGTTGCGACAACTGGCCTCTGAAGGGGCAGCCATCGTGCTGTATTCGACCGATTACGATGAGCTGATCGGCTGTTGTGACCGGGTCCTTGTGATGTATGACGGCGAAGTGGTGCGGGAACTGGAAGGCGATCAGCTGACCGAGACCAACCTTGTGTCTGCCGCGCTGAACATGCCCGCGGGCACAGATATCGCCGACCTTGCAGCACAGGCCCGGGAGGACGCATCATGAGCGCCTCCGGGACAAACACCAAGGCCATGGAGCCCGGCGACACCCCGACAAACCGCCGCTGGCGGCCCTCGGCTTCGCAGCGCGGCATCATGATCGCGGTGACGATCTTTGCCGTGATGTTCGCCGTCTATGGCTGGAAACAGCCCATGGGCCTGACCGCCAATATCGTCAACACCGCATCGAACAAGGGCGCTTTGCTGGCGCTGGTCGCCATGGCCCAGACGCTGCCGGTCCTGACCCGCGGCCTTGATTTGTCGGTAGGTGCGGTCTTTGTGCTGACCAATTGCCTGGCGTCCTCGATTGTGGTCGGCGGGCCGGTGATGACGGCCTTCGGCATCGGCGGGGTGCTTCTGGTCGGGTTGATCTGCGGCACCGTCAATGGTGTCATTATCGTCTACGGCCGATTGCAACCGCTGATCGTGACCCTGGCGATGGGCGCAGTCTATTTCGGCATCTCGCTGGCGATCCGGCCGCAGCCGGGCGGCTCTGTCAATTTCGAGCTTGCCGATTTCATGACCCGGTCCACCCTGGCGATCCCGCATTCGACGCTGCTGCTTTTGCTGGTCGTGGTTGGAATCTGGATTCCCTACCGTCGCTCGACCCTTGGCCGGGCGGCCTATGCGGTGGGCTCCAACGAGCAGGCGGCCTATATGTCCGGTGTTCCCATCGATCGGGCCAAAGTGCTGGCCTATGCGCTGTCAGGGCTGCTTGCCGCCATCGGCGGGCTGCTGCTGACGGCCGTCACCTATTCCGGTGCCGCGAAGATGGCGATTGCCAATGACTACACGCTCAATTCCATCGGCGCGGTGGTGATCGGCGGCACCTCGCTGTTTGGTGGTATGGGTAGCGCCATCGGGTCGATCTTTGGCGCTTTCGTGATGCGCACCGTGGGCGACCTGCTGATCGTGTTCGACATCAACCCGGTGCTGCAACCGCTGTTTGTCGGCATCGTGCTGCTGGCCGCCGTCTGCATCAGTTCGCTGCGGGTGTTCCGCATCAAGAACAAACTTGATCTGTACAGGTAGGGCCACAGCATGAACGTTCTTGCCAGGCAATTTGACCGCGCCACGATCATCGCTTTTGCCTGTATCCTGGTGCTGCTGTGCATCGGCGCACTGGCCGAGCCGTCCTTCCTGTCGCCGAAGTACCTGTTGCAGCAATTGCACGTCGCGTCGTTTTTGGGGGTCGTTGCCACCGGCGTGATGCTGGTGATCCTGCTTGGCCATATCGACTTGTCGATCCCCTGGACCATCGGCGTTGGTGGGATGATGGCCACGGGGGCAACGGGCTTCCTCGGGCCCGAACTTGGCGTAACCCTTGCCGTGCCCTTCGGTATTTTCTGCGGTGCCTGCATCGGTCTGATCAACGGGCTCGGGGTTGCCTATCTGCGCGCCCCGGCGATGATATTCACGCTTGGCATGAACGCTGTCGCCCAGGGGCTGATGGTGTGGCACACGGGTGGTTTCGCGCCGCAGGACCGGGCCACACCGCTGATGCGCGAACTGGCTGTGGGTCAGCTTGTCACCGGCATCCCCAACCCGCTGCTGATCTGGGCCGTTCTTGGCATCGCCACCATGTTCCTGCTGAACCGCACCTCGCTTGGCCGGAAGATCTATGCCATCGGCAATCAGGAGCGCGCGGTGTTCCTGTCGGGTGTCGATACCCGGCGCGTGCTGCTGTTCTGCTTCGTGTTTTCGGGTGCCTGCGCGGCGGCCACCGGCACCTTGCTGGCCGGCTGGGCCAACCGGTCCTACCAGGCGATGGGCGATCCCTATCTGCTGCCCACCATTGCGGCGATCATCCTGGGCGGGACAAATGTTCTTGGCGGGCGCGGCAAGTATGTCGGCACCGTCGCCGGCGTGATCCTGATCACCATCCTGCAATCAATGCTGTCGGTGGTGCAACCGCAGCGCTTTTTCGCAGATCTGGGTCTGGATTTGCCGGCCGATACCTTCCGGCAGGTGGTTTTCGGAGTCGTGATCATTGCGATGCTGCTGCTTTATGGCCGCCAGCAGTTGGTCCGCTGAGGCTTTTCGGCGGCGGACCGAGGTGTGATCCGCTCGCTCGGATGGCACAAGCGGACCTCTGCGCAGGAGCCATCCACACATGCGCTTCAAGGGCATCCTGCGCGGGCGAGGGTCTGGCCCGCCGGACGCATGGAACGATAACGCCGCCGAAACGAACATCATACCGAACATGCGATTTGCTCGAACTATGCACCGCGACATCCATTCCGTGCGCAATGCCATCGAACTACCCTGAAGCAACGGCCAGGCTCGAGGGCAGGTCAACCGGCGAAAGACCCTCAAGCGCGCCATGTACGGCCGAGCCGGTCCAGAATTGTTGCGGGCGAGAATGTTACCGTTCCGCCACACAGATTGAGGCAGAGCCGATTTAAGGGCAACGCGACACTTACCAATGGCTATCAGGACCTGATTGTCATTGAGTGATCAGGTGGGGCGCGGCTAGACCGCGCCCTCTTGCGCCTTAGTCAGGCATTTTCAAAGCGGATATCTTGCGCGCCCTTCCAAAGCACCATGTTTCCCAGTTCCATCAGGTTTTCATGGCCTTTGGTTATGGTGATGAAATGGTTTCCGGCCAATTGCCCCATCTTTGACGAGAAATCGACCCCGCCATAGGCCAGTAGAATCTCGGTTTCGCTGATGCCGCCGGGATAAAGGATGAACTGGCCGGGGGCCGGGTGGCTTGTGTGGTTTTCATATCCGACGCCAAAATCGAAATCGCCCAGAGGGATCCAGACGCCCTCGCCGCTCCAGCGGACGTGGACCAATTGGCTGGTATAGGGCATCGCGGCGGCGAAGGCCTTGCAGGTATTCGGCGCGGCCTCGGTTTCCAGTTTAGCCTCGAACTCAAAGGGGCCAGCGGTGATTTTCAACTTTGTCATGTCATGGTTCTTTCTGTGGGTTAGGTGAATCTGGTCATGGTAAAGGCAGCAAGGTCGGGCCGAATGTTGCCGGACAGCGCCTGCGCGGCGGCCTCGCGCCCCATCAGGGGACCAAGTGTATAGCCGTTGGCGGTGGCTGCGATGCTCACCCCCGGCAGTCCGGGAACCGGGCCGATCAGCGGGGCGCCGTCGATGTCGATGTTCATCGCCGCCCAACTTCGGATCACCGATAGATTGGCGACCCCGGGCACGGTGTGCCCGGCAACCCAAAGGTTGCCTTCCAGGCTTTGCGTAAGGACAAGGGGTTGGCCAGATTGCCCGGTCTTCGCGGTCCAGGCACCACCGATCAGGATCGTACCCGCGTCGGTCTGTTTCATTGTCAGATGCCGGTCGGCATGGGCAATCAGGCAGGGCAGCATCGGCGGCGCGGTTTCGGTCACGACCATCTGCAAGGGCGCGCCTCGGATTGGCAGGTCGACACCAAGCAGGCGCGCGATGCTGGCGGACCAGCCACCGGCGGCGATCAGGACGCGGGGCGCGCGCAGAACGCCGCGCGGTGTGGCAATCTCGTAGCCATCGGTGTCGCGTTGCAGCCCGGTGACGGGTGCCATTTCCTCGATCATCGCGCCCGCCGATCGGGCAGCCTGGGCCAGTGCCGTGGTGGCGATCAACGGGTTGATCTTGCCCTCGCCAGCGCACCATGCGGCCGCGACGACCCGATCGGCAATCGCGGGAACCAGTTGGCGGATGCGCTCCGGGCCGATGACCTCTGACGTGATACCGACCCGTGCTTCGGCGGCGACCTTGTCCTGCAAAAACGCGATGTGGTCCTCGTTTTCGGCGACCATCATGCCGCCGGTCACTTTCATTTCGAAATCTGCGCCCAGGTCGGATTGCAGCGCCGCCCACAGCGCGATGGATTCCTGCTGCAAGGGGAGGGTCTGCAATTGCGGAGAGCCGCTGGACACCGCCTTGCCCCCGAAGTCCCAGGACAGAAGTTGCAGATGGAGGCTGCCTGCGTTGCCGCCGGAAGCCTCGCCATTGGCGACGCCCCGGTCGAGGCAGATCACCCTGGCCCCGGCGCGCGCGGCGTAAAACGCGGCGGAAATCCCAGTAACACCGGCCCCGATAATGACAAGGTCAGCGCGGGTCAGAGCAAGCGGGCGGGTCTGGAGCCGGTTGGGTCGCGCGCCGGGGCTGCTTTCGACATGGCCACCCCATTCGGGTTTCTCCAGCGACAGGGCGTGAACCGGCACCGGGCGGGCAGGCAGTTGAGGGGCGAACAGCGCCTCGGGCATGGCCTTGTGCCCGGCGTCTTCCAGCATTCGAAGGGCGGCAGGCAGGCAGTAACGCCCCTGACAGCGCCCCATGCCCAACCGGGTGGCCCGCTTGATCGCTCCGGGATCTGTCGCGCCGTTTTCTATTGCGGCGCGGACTTGTCCGGCGGTCACTTCTTCGCAGCGGCACAAGGTTACGACTTCTTCGGGCACGGCTCTTCTTGGCGCGCGATAAAGCCGCCAGAGGGCGGTTTGGAACCGCCGGGCCTTTGTGGCCTGGCGCAGGTCGGCAAGTTGCGATTGCGCCCCAAGCCCCAGGAATTGCAGGGCACTGACAGCGGCGAGGCGTCCCTGCGCTTCGGCCAGTTGCGCGCCGCCCAGCCCGCCTGCATCGCCAGCGATCCAAACGCCGGGCACTGAAGTCGCACAATCAGCGTAGCGGTACGGCACGGGGGTCTGGCCTTCGGGGTCAAGCGTGACCTTGACGCCCAGCAGCCGCGCCAGTTCGATCTGCGGTGCAAAGCCGTCGCCAAGGCAGACAGAGTCTGCTGCGAAATCGCGGGTGCGTCCGTCGGCAATACAGCGCAGCCGTGCGCCTTTGACCGCCGCCTCGCCCAGAACCTCGACCGTTTCCCATCCTGTCAGCACCGGCACCCGGTCGCGCAGCAGGCGCAGCCGATAGGCAAGGCCGGCGCCGACAAGTCCGGGTGAAGCCATTGCCGCTTGCAAAAGGGTTGCGCCCGCTTGCGGTCGGCCACGTTCGGCGACGGCAGCGACGTCCACACCCAATTTTCGTAGTTCCACAGCCAGTTGCAGGCCCAGCGGGCCATGTCCTGCGACCAGAACCCTGCGGCCTGGCGCGATGCCATAGCGTCGCACCAGCGTCTGCGCCGCGCCGATGGTCATCACGCCCGGACGGGTCCAGCCGGGGATCATGGCGGGGCGTTCCATTGCTCCGGTGGCCACGATGACAGCACGCGACAGGAAGCGCGTCTGTCCGACTGATCCATTGGTGCGCAATTCGAAGCTGGAACCATCATCGGAGCTGCGTGCATACCAGACCGTTTCGCCAGTCCTGATCTGGACGCCGACCCTCGCCACACGCTGCCGCAGTGCAAGCCCCTTGCGATGTTGCTGATCCGCGCCGGTGTCGCTCCGGTATCCTTCGCTACGTGGCTTGTAGTACTGGCCGCCGGTCTGGTGGCGTTCGTCGATGATGCAGACGTGGGCACCGCCCGCCTTGGCCAAAAGCGCGGCGTTTAGGCCCGCAGGACCGGCACCGATGATCGCCAGATCGACGATTGTCGAAGCGGGGTTCGAGGCCGGAAAGCGCGCCTCCAGATCTCCGGCCTCGGTATCGCTCTGGGGCGCGACTGTCATGCCTTCGCGCACTTCGATCATGCAGGCGCGCTGCGACCGTTTGCCGTCGACGATCACCAGACAGTCCTGGCAAACACCCATGCCGCAGAACAGACCGCGTTCGCGCGCCTTGCGGCTGGTCCCGAAGGTGTGGACTCCGATCGCGGTCAGTGCCGCGGCGATGCTGTCGCCGGGTTGCGCCTTGATCGGGCGACCGTTCCAGCGAAAGGACAGCGCCACGGTGTCAGGCCACGCGATCCGACAGCAGGCCCGCCGCATCCAGGGCTGCGTGAACCTCGGTCATTTCGTCCGCGGGCAGCGGCAGGCGCGGCGCGCGGGGCGATCCCATGGCAAAGCCCAGCAGACCAAGGGCAGCCTTGGTGCCAGAGACATAGCGATGTCCGCCGACCAATCGGATCACCGGAAGCATGCGAAGGTAAAGCGCGCGGGCGGCGTCGTAATCCTGATCGTCAGCCGTCAGCCTGAACAGCTGCGCGGAGGCGGCGGGCATGACATTCGAGCCTACAGCCACCCAACCGTCCGCGCCCTCGACGAAGCTTTCGAATCCCATGATGCCGCCGAAGACGCTGATCTGGTTGCCTGCCAGATCAATGATGTCACGCACGCGGGTGACATCCATGGTCGATTCCTTGATGTAATCGATCCCCGGAATCTGCGCCAGCCGCGCCACGATGGGCGGCGTCATGTCGATGTTTGTCGTGGCGGGGTTGTTGTAGATCATGATCGGCAAGTCGGTGGCGGCTGCGATCCTTGTGTAGTGGTGGATCAATTCAGCCTCGGTTGGGGTCGAATAGAACGGCGGGATGATCAGGTAGTGTCGCAAAGTTTCGGATTTCAGTTGCGTTGCCTGGCGCGTCGAGCCAGACCCCACACTTTCCCAAAACCGAGTCAGGATTGAAGAGTTGATCAGTTTCAAAGGCGCGCAACACCCGAAATCCGTGATCCTATACGCTGTGTACTTCTACGTTCGCTTTCCCGTTTCGTATCGCGATCTCGAAGAAATCATGGCAGAGCGTGGCGTCGATTTGGATCATGCAACGCTCAATCGTTGGGTCGAGAAATACGCGGGCGCGATTGCCGAAGAAGCCCATCGCCGGAAAGTTCCCACCGGCCAATCTTGGCGAATGGATGAAACCTATGTAAAAGTAAAAGGCGAGTGGACGTATTTGTACCGGGCAATCGACAAACAGGGAAACACCCTTGATTTCATGCTGTCTGAACACCGCGACGAAGCCGCAGCGACCGCGTTTTTCATGAAAGCCATCGGCAACAATGGCTGGCCTGACAAGGTTGTCATCGACAAAAGTGGATCGAATACGGCGGCTTTGTTCAACATGAACTGTCTGCTCGTGATGTGCGGCTGGTGTTGGTTGATCACTGTCCGGCGAACGAAATATCTCAACAACATTATTGAGCAAGACCACCGCTTCATCAAGAAGCTCACCCGCCCGATGCAAACGTTCAAATCGCTGAGTTCCGCTTCGACTACTCTTGCCGGGATCGAAGTCGCGCATATGATCCGGAAAGGCCAATTTGACCAGTCAGCGCAGTCCGGCTTCGCGCAGTTCGCAGCACTCGCTGGATAGGTGTGTCCGCTAGTTGAGCTACCTTCGGCGCGGCGGAAACTTTGCGACAATACCCGCCGGAGCCGTGCGCCCAAAGCCCAGCCCTGCAACATCGATCTCATCCACGAAAATGTCGATCACGCGGACCGGGTTATCCTCGCCGATCCAATCTTCCAACCGGTCCGGAAACAGCGTCATCTGCCCCCGATCCGTTCCCTCAATGTAGCCCGACATGCCTGCCTCCGGTCTTTGCCGGCAAGTATACATCATCCGCAGTTTCCACACAGCCTCAGCCCAGACCGTGAGTTCGGTTTTCACGCTGCGTGTACACGCAGCACGAAAAATTCTGCCCTTGCGCAGTTTCCGGTGCTGCAAGGCGGCGCGGAGACCGGTCGTTCATGCGTGGCGCAGCGAAGATCAGACGACCAAGGATCATGTCGCGGGACGAAGCGCGAATTCGCTCCAAGCGTCCCAATGGCAGAAAGCTGCACTTTGCGTTTGCACCAAAACGCCAAGACAACCAAAAAAACGGCCTTCGGCTCGGATACGAAAATACGATTATTTCCATAGGGCCAAATTTCTTGGTGGAAGGCAGAAATTGATCTCGGTCAAGGAAGTTCGGTCGCCAAAGAACTAATCAGCATAAGCTTGGCAGCAATCAACAAGTTGCTTTGGCATTGCACAAGAATCTGTGTCTTCAAATATTTCTCTCAAGGAGCCTTCAGTATGGGTCCCAGTCCGGTTCAGTCGCTCTTCGATCCGAGGTCGATAGCAGTCTTCGGGGCCAGCGAAAAGGGCGACAGTGTCGGCGCCAAGGTTTTTGCCAACCTGATGGCCGGCGGGTTTGCCGGGCCAATCGTGCCCGTCAACCCCAAGCACAAGTCGGTCGCGGGCCGGCCCTGCTTCCCCTCAATCGGTGACGTCAAACAGCCGGTCGATCTGGCTGTGATTGCTGCCCCGTCCACCAGCATTCCGAAGATCATCAGCGATTGCGGCGAAGCGGGAACTCGCAACGCCATCATCATTTCCGCCGGTTTCGGCGAACAGGGAGCGGAGGGCCAAGCACGCCAGTCTGACCTGGTCGATACCGCGCGCCATGCCGGCGTGCGGTTTTTGGGGCCGAACTGCGTCGGGCTGGTGCGTCCCTGGATCGGATTGAACGCGACCTTCCTGAAATCCGC
>JAJDOB010000069.1 GCA_022340385.1 Rhodobacter sp. | reverse complement strand
CGAAACAAGCGCCACCGTTTTCCCAGACACAACACAGGGCAGCGCCCGAACCGAGGGGTCGGCGCACTTAAGGTTTGATGTAGCGGTGAGGCAGCGGAACACGCGCCGGTCAATAGGATTGCGTCATTGCAAAAGCGCCCGCCCCGTTGGGGGCGGTTCGGGCGCTGCCCGGGCCTTTGGCCTTTGGCCCGGACGACAGGATCAACTTGCACAATTCGGGCCGTTATTCGCCCAATCCCCGGGTCAGTTTTCGGGCTCCTGAAAACCGCCCCGCTGGCATTCCCAGCGGGGCGGCAGGGTGTTCTACATCCCCAGCGATGCCTTATAGACGGCAATCTGGCTATCACGCCCGATCTGGTCGGTGATCTTCTCCCACGCCGCTGCGATGGCATCGGCGGTTTCCTGGGCTGATCCGTATTGCCCCGCAAAGCCTTTGGACAGTTCGTCCTCGGCGACCGAGTAATACTGGAAGATGCCCGGGATACGGGGTTCGATGGCCGCATTCGGGTGGTTGTAGCTGTCCGCGTTCGAACCGAGGTAATCCTCGATATAGGCGCGGTCATACCCGGCCTCTTCCCACTCGTCATAGTTGAAGTGCGAGTTGCGGTAGGGCTGGAAGCCGGACGGATAGGCCGACGCCCAAAGCGACAGGTCCTTGCCTCCCAGGTGGGCAGCGGCGGACCATGCGGCCTTGTGGCGCTTCTCGTCGGAATCAACCGTGGCCATCACGTAAACACCCCAGCCGATATAGGCCATGTTGGGGGCTTCGTTCATGGTGTTCTCCCATGCGCCGGCGTTCGCGTTGTAAACGCGGTCTGACGCGGGATTGATGCCGAAGCCGACGACGTCGCCCACCACCGAAGTATCAGAGGTGCGCGCGCTGGAGCCGACATCGCCCCACCACATCAGCATCGAACCGGTGCCGGCAAGGAACTGCTGGAATGCGGTCGTGCCGGGGTCGGCATTGATCTGGTCTGCCGGGTAGGCGTCGGCCTCGATCAGATCCATCACATCCTGAATCGCCTGCACCCAGCCGGGATTGTTGACACGCGGCTTCATGGTGTCGGGATCGAACAGCCAGGCCGGGTCGCTTGGATGCTTGGTATAGGCGGCGGCGCGGTTCTCGATAAAGTAGAACCCGAATCCGCCCCAGCCTTTCAGCGGGTCAAGATAGCCATGCGCGGGCAACCCGGTGAGCGGGTCTTCCTTGCCGACCAGAGCCTTGGAGATCTCGTTGATTTCCTGCCAGGTCTTGGGCACATCGCGCCCGGTGACAGAGCCTTCGCCGAAATAATCTTTGCGATAGGCGAAGGTGTGGCAGTCGCCGTCGATGGAAATCCGGTAGGTCTTGCCACCCCAGGTGCCGACGGGCGCCTTGAGATAGTCGACGTAGTCGTCCATGTCGATCGAGGCCTTGACCCAGTCGGGCATTTCGGATGCCAGACCCTTGCCCAGCACGTCGCCCTCGAACGGGGCGCCCATTTCGATGATGTCGAAATCGACGGTGCCGGTGGCGATGGATTGCTGCAGGCGCGCGTTATAATCGGCCTGCGCGAGGTCGATCCAGTTGATCTTGGCGCCGGTATAGGCCTCCCACGGCTTCAGGAAACCGCGGAACAGGAAGTTGTGCAGGTTCTGGTTGTTGAGACCCATGAAGGTCAGTTCGACCCCGGCAAATTCGCCCTCTGCCACGTTTTCCTTGGTCCCGCCAAGGCACATCTCGCCGACCTTCTGCCACTCGGCGTCGCCGGGCGACCCCATGCCGACACCGGGAATCTTCAGGATCGCGGCGCGCAGGGCGTCGTGGCCTGCGGCATAGGCCGGGCGCACGGAGGTGCCTGTGAACACACCGCTTGTCGCGGCAAGCGCGGCGGTTGCGCCCGCGCCTTTCAGGATGCTGCGACGGTTGATCTTACCGGCGCGCAGCATTGCGTTGTAAATGTCTCTTCTCATGGATGCTCCTCCCTAAGGGCTATCGGTTTTTGCTAGTTCTGCAGGGGTAAATGCCCGGCACGCCCGGCAATCGCCAGCGTGGTCCCCCCGTCGCGGTTATTTTGGGCCGAGTATGGGTGAAGTCAACGCCGAGTCAACATATTCAACCCACGGAGCATCAAGACAAATATCTGTACGACTATCCAATAGACAGGTTCCTGCTGCTGGTCTACCGTCTCACCCAGATAACGAGGACGGGGTAAGAATGGCCGAAGTGACAATCCGGGACCTGCGCAAATCCTATGGCGCGACCGAGGTCATTCACGGCGTCGATGTCGATATCCATGATGGTGAATTCGTCGTGCTGGTCGGCCCTTCGGGCTGTGGCAAGTCCACGCTGTTGCGGATGATCGCCGGGCTCGAGGGCGTGACCAGCGGCACGGTGCAGATCGGCGACCGGGTGGTGAACAACCTGCCACCCAGCCAGCGTGACATCGCGATGGTGTTTCAGAACTATGCGCTTTATCCGCACAAGACCGTTGCCAGCAACATGGCGTTCAGCCTGCGAATGCGGCGAATGGACAAGGTCGAGATCCGCAAACGCGTCGATCACGCGGCAGAGATCCTGGGGCTGACGCCGTATCTGAACCGCTATCCCCGCGCCCTGTCGGGCGGACAGCGCCAGCGCGTTGCGATGGGACGCGCGATTGTGCGCGACCCGCAGGTGTTTCTGTTCGACGAACCCCTGTCGAATCTCGACGCCAAGCTGCGGGTACAGATGCGCGCCGAGATTCGCGAACTGCACCAGCGTCTGTCGACCACCACCGTATACGTCACCCACGACCAGATCGAGGCGATGACGATGGCCGACAAGATCGTGGTGATGCAGGACGGCGTGATCGAACAGATCGGATCGCCGCTGGATCTGTATGACAATCCGGTCAACCGGTTCGTGGCCGGGTTCATCGGGTCTCCGTCGATGAATTTCCTGGAAGGGCATTTTCAGGGCAACACCGTTACCGTGGGCGAAACCACGGTGTCCCTGCCCGGGCGCGCGGGCGCCGGGCAAACCGTGACGATGGGCGTGCGGCCCGAGCATCTGGAACTGGCCGACGAGGGGCTGGCGGTGACGGTGGCCGTCGTTGAACCAACCGGCAGCGAGACCCATGTGATCACGCATTACAATGGACAGGATATTACCGCAGTCTTCCGCGAGCGGCACGCGTTCCGGCCCGGAAAGGTCATCCACCTGCGGCCGATGCCCGAACATGTTCACCTGTTCGACGCGGGCAGCGGCGCGGTTTTGGGCTAGGCGATGCGCAGTATCCTGTGTTTCGGCGACAGCAACACCCACGGAACCCGGGCAATGCGGCATATCTCGGACCGCCGGCGGTTTGATATGGCAATGCGCTGGCCTTCGGTGATGGCGGCGGCGCTGGGCAAAGGCTTTGAGGTGATCGCCGAGGGGCATCCGGGGCGAACCGCGGTGTTCGACGATCCGGTCGAGGGCAAGCACAAGAACGGATTGCGGGTTTTGCCGGCCTTGCTGGAAAGCCATCGCCCGATTGATCTGGTGATCGTGATGCTGGGCACCAACGATCTGAAGGCGCGCTTCGGTGTGCCGGCCAGCGATATCGCGCTGGGGCTGGAACGCCTGGTCCGCTTGATTGCCCAGTCCGACGCCGGGCCGGACGGGACCGCCCCACGCGTGTTGCTGGCAGCGCCCGTGCCTGTCGAAGAAGTCGGCTTTCTGGGCGACATATTCGCCGGCGGCGCCGTGAAATCACGCACCCTGCCTGCCCTGCTGCGCGCTGTGGCCGACCGGCAAGGCTGCGGCTTCGTCGATCTCGGCACGGTCGCGGCGGTCGATCCGGTGGATGGCATTCATCTTGATGCCGGCGCGCAAGCCGCGATTGGCAAGACGATGGCGGGCGTGGTTCAGCGAGGTCTTGTGTGACACGTCTGGCGTGGGCCGTGGTTCTGGCACTGATCGTGCCGCCGCTGCTGGCGTGGCTGGGCATTTCCGCGCGTTTGGGCGCGCATCCCTGGTGGGATGTCAGCACGGCGCTGGTCGGCGCGCCGGTTGGCGTGGTGGCCGGGCTGTTCTGCCTGCGGCGGGCCAAAGGCGCGGGTTTCACGCTTTCACTTGTTGTGCTGGCAGGGGCTGTCGCAGTCGCTTGGTATGGAAAGACCCAGTTCGCAGCCTCATTTGCCGAAGACGCGTTCGCGGGCAAGATGTGGTATTTCGGCTGGATCGGCATTGCCGCCGGAACAAGCATGCTGGTTTTTGGCGCATTGCGGCGCTGAGACCGGCGAAGGCTGTGCAATCATGCGCGGCTCACTTTCGGGGAAGATGCGCGAACCCGCTCTTGTCAGAGCGGAACCGCGCACCCTACGGTGGGCTGCAGATACCGTGACAGGGGGACCAGAATGCTGAAGGGAATCGATCCGCGACTGAACGCGGATGTACTATACGCATTGCGCGACATGGGGCACGGCGACGTGCTGATCATCGCCGACACCAACTTTCCCTCTGGCTCGATCGCCCGCGAGACCGTGTTGGGCGACCTGCTGCGGATGGAGAACCTGACGGCGGGCGAGGCTGCAGAGGCGGTGCTGTCCGTGCTGCCGCTGGACACGTTTGTCGAGGATTTCGCCGGCCGGATGGAAATTGTCGGCGAGCCGGATACCATTCCGCCGGTGCAGGCCGAAGTGCAGGCGGCGGTGGATGCCGCCGAAGGCACACCCCGGCCCATGACCAGCATCGAACGTTTTGCATTCTACGACATGGCGAAACAGGCCTATGCGGTGATTCAGACCGGCGAGCGCCGGTTCTATGGCTGCTTCATGTTCCGCAAGGGCGTGATCCCGCCGGAGGAATAGCGCGATGGCAAGCAGAATTGTCATCCTTGGCGTGTTCGTCGCCGACACCGCCTATCGCGCTGACCGGTCACCGAAGATGGGCGAGACCATCATGGGCAATTCATTCGCACTTGGACCCGGCGGCAAGGGATCGAACCAGGCCGTTGCCGCCGCGATGGCAGGCGGTGATGTGCATTTCATCACCAAGCTGGGGCGCGACCCGTTCGCCGACATGGCGCTGGCGACCTGGAAGAAGGCGGGGGTTACGCCGCAGATCACCCAGCATGCCGACAGCTATACCGGGGCCGCCTACATCTTTATTGAAGAGGCCAGCGGCAATAATGCGATCATCGTCTGCCCGGGCGTGGCGCGGACGATTGCGCCCGATGACATCGACGACAACGCCGGATTGATCGGCAATGCCGCCGTTTTTCTGACCCAGCTGGAACAGCCCATGGATGCCGCGTGTCACGCGCTGCGGGTCGCGCGCAAGGGCGGCGCCGTCACCATTCTGAACCCGGCCCCCGCCGCGGAACTGCCCGAGGGCATGCTGGCGCTTTGCGACTATGTCACGCCGAACGAATCCGAAACCGAGGCGCTGACCGGCCTGCCGGTGGGCAATCTGGAAGAGGCGCGCGAAGCGGCAGAACTGCTGCTGGCCAAGGGCGTCGGCACCGCGATCATCACGCTGGGCGAAAACGGTGCATTGTATCACAGCCCGACGAACTCGGTGCATGTGCCGGCGATGAATGCGGGGCCGGTGGTGGAAACCACCGGGGCCGGCGATGCCTTTAACGGCGGCTTTGCCACCGCGCTTGCGGGCGGCGCCGATCCGTTGGCCGCAGTGCGCTTTGGCTGCGCGACGGCGGCGATCTCTGTCACCCGGCCGGGAACCGCGCCGTCGATGCCCGGTCTGGACGAAATCGAGGACCTGCTTTCGGGGACGCAAATTTCCCCTTAGGATAGCAGGCGCATTATTTTATGTTTTCAGTCTTACGCAGGGCGACCGGCATTGGCCCCGCAGTTCGGAGGTTGATATGGTATTGAAACGGCACGCTACTGTCTCTGCGGCGATACTTGCGGCAGTTCTGGCATCCCCCCTGAAAGCGGATTTCGTCACCGGGCTGGACGCAACGGGCGACGATTTTCTGGCGTTGCGCAGCGGCCCGGGCACGGAATTCATGATGCTGTCGAAACTGGTACCGAACACGCAGGTGACGGTGGTGGAAAGCTACGAGAACTGGCGCCGGGTCGAAGTGGCCGACGGGCGCATGGGCTGGGCCTACGGGCGCTATATCGCGGCGGGATCCCCCCTTGAAGACGCGATTTTCGGGCCCGAACTGATCGGCACCGATGTTTACACCGCCTTGCGCGCATCGCTGCGCCAGGGCCCTGACCGCGGCACCGAACGACGTGCCTGGCTGGAAGCTGGCAGCCGGCTGGTCGTGATTGATATCCAGGATGGCTGGGTCCAGGTGCTGACCGGGTCCGGGCAGGTCGGCTATGTCAACACCCGCAGGATTTCACTTGCCCCGCCAGTGGTGGCGCCGACACTTCCGTCGGGCCCGACCGAGGCGTTGCTGCAAAACTGGTCGACCTATGAGAACCAGAGCTATGGCACCCGGCTGAATTACCCTTCCGACTATTTCCTGCCCGAGATCACGCCTGCCGCGGGCAACGGGCAGGCGTTTTCAAGCGTCGATGGACATGCCAGCCTGATCGTGGCGGCGCTGCCGCTCTCGGGCGCGCAGACGCTGGAACAACTGCGCCAGCATGACATCGAGAACGGCAGCTACGACACGATCACCTATCAGCCGGTGCGCGACACCTGGTATGTCTTGTCCGGCTATTCCGGCGACAATATCTTTTATCGCCGGGTCGAATTCCGCGCCGGCCAGAACACCGCCCACACGTTCGAGTTGCGCTTTCCCTCCGCCGACAAGGGTCTGATGGACAATGTCGTCACCCGGATGAGTCGGGCATTCGCTGACAACTGATTTCGTCCTGGGCGGTATGGGCAGGGTGCGAATGCAGCCCTGGCTCAACATTGCCTGTACAATTGGATATGTTTCGATGTGCCGCCGGGTTCGATATGTTGGCAACTGTGTAGAGTGTACGAGTAGGGTGGGGGCACCAAAGGTCAGTGCATGAAGTTTTCCAGATTCTCTTTACCCGCCACGGATGTGATCCTTTTCGCCGGAATCGCGCTGGGTCTGGCCATCGGGGCGCTGGTTCTTTAGCCACCCGCCAGTACATCTAATCGAACATCACATGGGCCCGTAGCGGGCCCGTTCTGATTTCAGATCAGGTCTGTGCTTTTGCTGTCGGTCGGGGCGAGTCCTGGGACGTTGTGCGACAGATCATGGCAAGCGCTGTGTCAGGCCGCCATCGACTTTTGTCTGGCCACGGGTTCGGGCGCATCATTTACCGACACCAGCCTTGGCCGGCGGCGCAGCGGGCGCAACTCGGCCAACGCGTCCTGCAATAGCGCCTCGCATTCGGCGCGCAGATAATATGGGTCGATCTGTTCGTCCTGCGACACAGAGCTTGAATTCATCGTACTGTCCTCACCTGACGTTAACGTTAAGGTAACATCTACGATTTATCGATCCCGTTTATGGGGAAATGTGCTGGATTCGTGACGCAAACACGGCATATTAGGCGCTAACCGTCTTAATTTATTGGCTTTTGGAAGATTGTATCGGTTGCAGAAAAATTCGTCGGCAGGAATCTCCGTTGCCTGTATGGCAACAGTAAAGGAATCCACTGTAAATTGAACATTAACCGGGGACGAATACGGTTACCGAATCAACAATGGCACCACTCACATCCGATTGTCTTTCTCGAATCATCAGGCCTTATCAAGACGCGATCTGAACGGTGTCCACTGGCGTCCGCGCCGTGATTTCGCCGTAATCTTGTCGTAGCGGGTGCCACAGGGTAATGCCATGCACGAAACTTCGATCTGCTCTGCAATCCAACACCGGCGGCTCCTTTCGTTTCTCTATGGCGGGAGCTTTCGGACCGTCGAACCGCGCATTCTGGGCTATGATCGTGACGGCGAACTGACGTTGCGGGCCTGGCAGCAACTGGGTGGCGGACCGCAGGGCTGGCATGACTTCCAGGTCTCCAAGATGACCAGCCTCGCCCCGGCGAAAGGCATATTCAGAGGCGCGGCAGTGGCCTATTACCCCGGCGGCGAAACCCTGGCACGCGTCCTCTGCCGATCCTGACGTCCCGCCGCCTTGCGGTTTCATCGCGGATGGTGCCGCCCTATTTACCCGCCGACCAGCTGACCGATACCTGTTTGCGCGTATAGAACTCGCCCATCAGCCCGATCATGATCAGCGTGACCGACACGATCACCGGATAGCTGACGCTGCTGAAATGCGGGTTGTAGTTGATGAATACGAAACCGCGCGCCTGATCGATGCAGTGAAACAGCGGGTTCCAGTCGAACATGGCCAGGATATATCCGGGCATCGCGTTGGCGACGAACATCTTGCCCGAGGCGATCATGTTGGCACGGGTATAGATCTGCTGGGCCAGCCCGACGAAGGTCGGATACCACGGTTTCAGCGACAGAAACACCATGCCCACCGCGATGCCCGAGAACCAGGCCA
>JAJDOB010000054.1 GCA_022340385.1 Rhodobacter sp. | reverse complement strand
TTGATGGCCTGACCCTGAAACTTGGCCCGCGCCTGTTTGTCGGCGATGAATCCTATGCCGCAACCTATTTCGGTGTCACACCGGCGGAGTCGGTAGCAAGCGGGCTGGCGGCATTTGCGCCTTCCGGCGGCGCGCTGAGCGCGGGTGTCGAGCTGGGCGCGACCTATGCGCTGAACGATCGCTGGAACTTGTATGGTGGCATGCGCTATGACCGCCTGCTCAACGATGCGGCCGGGTCACCGATCACCGGTCTGGGAAGCGCAGATCAATTTTCCATCAACCTGGGCCTGACCCGGCGGTTCGTTCTGAATTTCTGAGGCAACTCGCCGCGAGACCAGCCGTCGATTTGTCGGCTGGTTTCACAGGCTGAGATGCAGTGATCGTCTGCTGGCCGAACCGGTATCCGGACAGTGCCAGCCCGTCGACAGTTATCCTAACCTTTACTGCCGCAAGCGCGGCCTGAGACCTGTGCCGGCCATCGGCGCATATTGCGATCCGGTTCGCGTCTCACACGGGAACCCCGCATCCCAGGCCCCCGAAAACACGCCACTGCTATGCGGCAACCGGCAAGTCACTCAAATCGGGTTAATGCGTGGCCGTGCTGCCAGTCAGGAGCCATCCGGATCAAAAGGATTCCGGCCAAACCGCCTTTCTTGGGGGCGCGGGCATCTCCGATTTGATTTCTTCCGCCAGCTTGCCCGTACCGCTCGATCGCCTTATCAATCGTCGCAGCATTGGTCATGGAAGGGAGCGTCTGGTGCCTCAAAGCACATCAACATTGACGCTCTTTCGCAACCAGACGTTCCGCATGCTGTGGATTGCCGCCCTTGCCTCGAATTTCGGGGGGCTGGTGCAGGCGGTCGGGGCGGCCTGGATGATGACGTCGCTGACGCAATCGCAAAGCATGGTGGCGCTTGTTCAGTCCTCGGTGACCCTGCCGATCATGGTCTTTTCGCTGCTGGCAGGGGTATTCGCCGACAATTTCGACCGCCGCAGGGTCATGCTGATCGCACAATCCTTCATGCTGATGGTTTCGATCGTGCTTGCCGTTCTGGCCTATGAAGGATTGCTGTCGCCCTGGCTGCTGTTGATGTTCACGTTCCTGATCGGTTGCGGCACGGCATTGCACAATCCATCCTGGCAGGCGTCGATGGGTGATATCGTTTCGCGCGACGAACTGTCGGCCGCTGTTTCGCTGAATAGCGTGGGCTTCAACCTGATGCGCAGCATCGGCCCCGCTGCGGGCGGCGCAATCGTGGCCATCGCCGGTGCGGCGGCCGCGTTTGCCGTGAACGCCTTCAGCTATTTCGGCATCATTGCCGCCCTTTGGTTCTGGCGGCCTGCCACGCCGCAGCGCCGCCTGCCGCGCGAACCCATGGGCAGCGCGTTTCTGGCCGGGCTGCGCTATGTCGCGATGTCGCCCAACTTGCTGAAGGTGATCTTTCGCGGCTTTCTGTTCGGCCTGTCCGCCATCGCGATCCTGGCGTTGCTGCCGCTGATCGTCCGCGAGCTTTTGCAGGGCGGCGCGTTTGTCTACGGCGTCTTGCTGGGGTGTTTTGGGGCAGGCGCGGTTTGCGGCGCGCTGTTGAATGCCCGCCTGCGGGCGCGGTTTCACAACGAGAGCATTACGCGTGGGGCGTTCCTTGCCTTTGCGGTCAGCAGCATCACGCTGGCTTTCAGCCGCCATTACGTGCTCAGTGGGGCCGCCCTGCTGCTTGCGGGCGGAAGCTGGGTCATGGCCCTTTCCCTGTTCAACGTCACGATCCAGTTGTCCACACCGCGCTGGGTGGTCGGCAGGGCTCTTGCGCTGTATCAGACCGGCGTGTTCGGCGGCATGGCGGGTGGCAGCTGGGCGTGGGGCGCCGTGGCCGAAAACTTCGGCGCGGACAGGGCGATGATTGCGGCGGCTGTCCTGCTGGTTCTGGGCGCGATTGCAGGTCTGAGCGTGCCGCTGCCGGATTTCGCAAACCTCAATTTCGACCCGCTCAATACATTCCGAGAGCCCCCCCTGCGCCTGGATCTGAAACAGCGCAGCGGGCCGATCATGATCATGATCGACTATGAGATCGCGCAAGAGGATCTGCTGGAATTCCTGGCCGCGATGAGCGCACGGCGGCGCATCAGACTGCGCGACGGCGCGCAGCAATGGGCGCTGCTGCGTGATCTGGAAAACCCCGATATCTGGACCGAAACCTATCATGTCCCGACCTGGGTGGAATACGTCCGCCATCACGAGCGGCGCACCCAGGCCGATTCGGAATCCTACGAGCGCCTTCTGAAGCTGCATCGCGGCAAGGAACGACCGAAAGTGCATCGCATGATCGAGCGCCAGGCAATCTCGATCCGGGATGACACACCGCTGAAGACAGAGCCCCCCCCAAACCCCGACTAGTCGTCTTTATTCAGGGCAATTTCCCTGTGCCATGATTTGCGATGCCTGCGGCACTCAGTCCAGGGCAAGGTTGGAAAGCATAGGCGAAAGCGCCGGGGAAAACGTCACGGCGATCAGAGGGACAGCCTTGAGGCCGAGAAACGGCGGAATGCCGTGTGTCATTTCGTCTGGCTGAACAGCCGGCCGGCCTGCGGCGAATACCGCGCGACCTTTTCTGGGTCGAGCGTGACACCCAGCCCCGGTGTATCGGGAATCGCCAGCATGCCATCGGCATCAAGCTGGAACGGGTCCGCCAGCAACCCGTCGACATAGGCGCTGCCGCCGATATACTCGACCAGATCGACGTTCGGCTGGGCTGTGGCCAGTTGCAGATCGGCTGCAAGTCCAAGGGCCGTATTCCAGCCGTGGCCGACGTAACGAACGCCGAAGTCCTGGGCCATATGCATGATCCTGCGCTGTTCCGACAGGCCGCCGACCTTGGTCACATCCGGCTGCACGATGTCAAAGGCGCCGCGGACCAGATAGGGCAGGAAGGACTGTCGCCGGGTCATCACTTCGCCCCCGGCAATCGGCAGGCGGCTGGCCTTTCGCAGTGTGACGAAATCCTCCAGCGCGTCGGGAACCAGCGGTTCCTCGAACCATCCCACGCCATGCTCGGCCAACATATCCGCGGTTCGCAAGGCCCATTTCAGCCCATTCGGCCAATAGGCGTCGCTGGCGCCGGCATCGACGAACAATTTGCCGCCCTCGGGCAACTCTGTCAGGGCGGCCGCAACGATGGCCTCGTCCCGTCGGGGGTCGTCTCGGCGTCCGAACGGCCCCCAGCCGATCTTGAAGGCGCGAAACCCCTGCTCGCGATATCGGGCAATCACCGCCGCCATTTCGCCGGGTTCTTCCATCAGGACCGAACAATAGGGTTGCACTTTTTCACGGTGCCTTCCACCGACCAGCATGCAGACCGGCAGCCCTGTCGCCTTGCCAAGAATGTCCCACAGCGCGATGTCGATACCGCTGATCGCATGGGTCAGGGTGCCGCCGCGACCGAACCAGAAACTGTTCTGGTGCAGCTTTTCGCTGACCCGCTCAGGCTCCAGCGCATTTTCACCAAGCAGCAGCGGCGCAAGCTGCGCCACCGCGGATTCGGTCAGCCGGCCATCGGTGAACACGCTGCCATATCCGGTGATCCCGGCGTCGGTGTGAACCGCGATCAGGGTGTGGATCGAGTCCGAGGGCGTAATCTCGTTCGACCATCCCCCCGGCGGGCTGTCGCCAAAAAGCGGAGCGGCTACGATTTCGGTAATGCGCACTGGTGCGATCGCCTGCGATCTTTCTTTGATCATCTCACGTTCCTTTACACGCCTGGACATGGAATTATTGACACCTCAAAAAATAGTATACAATAATACGAAACAAACAAGACTTCTGGGGGAGGGCGTAATGGCCGACGCCACAAGCCGCATTGCGGCTGAAATCAATTTCGACAGGCAGGGCCGGCAATCAGGCTATCTGCGTGCACCCCTGTCGCGAAACACTTCTGGCTGGGGCATCGTCGAGATTCCGATCGTGGTCGTCAAGAACGGCAGCGGTCCGACCATTCTTTTCACCGGCGGTATCCACGGCGACGAATACGAAGGGCCGATCGCCTTGTCCGAGCTCGCCCGGACGCTCGATCCGGACAAGGTGCAGGGCAGGGTGATCATCATGCCCGCCGTGAACATCCCGGCGGTGCTGAACGATACACGGCTGTCGCCGGTCGACAACCGCGACATGAACCGCTGCTTTCCGGGCAATCCCAAGGGCACGTTTTCGGAAATGCTGGCGCATTACCTGGATGCGGTGATCCTGCCGATGGTTGATGTTTCGGTCGATCTGCATACCGCAGGGCATTCGGGCGACTCGATCCCCTCGACCAATATGCACCACGTCGCCGATCCGGCAGGAATGGCGCGCACGCTTGCGGCCGCCGAAGCTTTCGGCGCGCCCTACAACGTGGTTTTCGGTGGCGTGGACGAGGGTGCGACGCTGACCTCATCCGTCGAACGGCGGGGCATCCTGTCACTGGGCACCGAACTGGGCGGCTGGGGCAGGGTGAACATCGAGGGCGTCCGGATTGCCCGGCGCGGCGTGCGGCGCATCATGGCGCATCTCGGGATCACCGGGGACATGCCCAGCGACAGCGACCCGAAAACCCGCCACATGCAGGTCGGCGACCGGGCTCATTATGCCTTTTCGCCTTATGCGGGCACGTTCGAACCCTGCAATCTGGTGGGTCAGACGGTGCGTGCCGGGGATCCGGCAGGGTTCCTGCATTTCGTCGAGGATGTCGACCGCGACCCGATTGAAGTAACCTACAAACGCGATGGCATCCTGTGGATGTCTGCCGGTCCGGGGCGCGTTGCGCGCGGCGATACCGTGGCGGTGGTGATGAACGACTATTCCGCCAAGGAGGAATAAGATGCCGCGCATCCTGATGCTGGATTGCAAGCAGGAAATTTCCTCGTTCAATCCGCTGCCCTCGGAATACGGGAACTTTCAAATCACCCACGGCGCTGAATTGTTGCGCCATCGGGGGCTGAACACCGAGATCGGCGGTGCGCTGGCGGTGTTCGACACCCGAAGCGATGTCGAAGTGGTGCCAACCATCGCCGCCCGTGCAGGCAGTGCGGGGTTGCTTTCAGCCGATGGATGGGCACGGCTGTCGTCCGAAATTCTGGACGAGGTCGCTGCCAGGATCGACACGGTCGACGCCGTCTATGCCTCATTGCACGGTGCGATGGGCGCAGACGGAGAACTTGATCCCGAAGGCCACCTGCTGACCGAGATCCGCAAGATGCTGGGGCCTGACAAGCGTCTGGTGATTTCGCTGGACCTGCATGGCATCTGCACCGACCGGATGCTGCGCCAGATCGACGGGCTGACGCTGTATCACACCTATCCACACGTGGATTTCGCCGATACCGGCGCGCGGGCCTCAAGGCTGTTGCTGCGGCTGATGGAAAGCGATGCGCGTCCGGTCGTCGCCCGTGTGGTGATCCCGACACTGGTGCGCGGCAACGAGTTGATCACCGCAACCGGGTGCTACGGCGACCTGATCCGCGAATGCCAGCGGATCGAGCGCGACGGTTCGGCGCTGGCGGCGGGAATCATGATCGGCAACCCGTTCACGGATGTCCCCGAACTTTGCACCCAGGTGCTGGTGACGACAGAGGCGGATGCCGATCTGGCGCAGGCCGAGGCACTGCGGCTGGCACAGGAATTCTGGCCGGGGCGGCACAGGATGCAGGCCAATCTGATCGCCCTGCCACGTGCCATCGCTCAGGCAAGCACCATGGCGGGGCCATTGCTGTTTACCGACGCGGCCGACGCGACATCATCCGGGGCGACCGGTGATTCCAACGCCATCGTGAAGGCCCTGCGCGAGGCGGGCTATCCGGGACGCGTTCTGGCGCAGATCGTCGATCCGGACGCTGCGGCAGCGGCCCACGCCGCCGGGGTAGGGGCCACGGTCAATGTTACCCTTGGCGGGGCAATCGACCCGGCACGATATGCGCCGATGCCGATTGAGGCGCGGGTGGCATTGCTTTCCGACGGAAACGCGCGGCTGGAAACCATGGGCACGCCGCTGGAAGCGGGGCCCACAGCCGTGCTGCGGTTCGGCAATTTCACCGTTGTGGTCCTGAGCCGCTCGGTCAGTCTCTTTGATCGGGCGCTCTACTACGCAAATGGCTGCAATCCGCGCGATTTTGATCTGATCGTGATGAAATCCCCGCATGCAGAGTTTCATATGTACGATGCCTGGGTCGAAAAAAATTTCAACATCGATGCGCCGGGGGCGACTTCGGCCTATCTGCCCGGACTGGGGCACACGATCTGTGCCCGACCGATGTATCCGCTGGACCCCGATGCAGCCTTCAACCCGAAGGCGGTGATTTACCGGCGTGGCGTCGCATGAAGATCGAGGCCGTCGACTTTTTCTATCTGTCGATGCCAACGGTGACCACCGCCGCCGACGGCAGTCAGGACGCGCTGCTGGTCCGGGTGGCTGCGGGTGGACATGTCGGCTGGGGCGAATGCGAGGCCGCACCGCTGCCTTCGATCGCCGCCTTCGTCTGCCCCATGTCGCATGGCGCCTGCCGCCCGGTTTCTGCCTCGGTTCTGGGGGCACCCCTGACGGGCCCGCAGGATATCGCGGCAATCTCGGCCCGTGTGGAGCATGACAGCATGGACCTGCTGCAGGCGGCGCATACCCTGTCGGGGATAGAAATGGCGCTTTGGGATCTGCTGGGTCAGCGCCGCCAGGAACCTGTCTGGCGGATGCTGGGCTTTGAACGGTCCGAGTCCAAGATCCCCTATGCCTCGCTGCTGTTCGGCGATACGCCGGATGAAACGCAGGCGCGGGCGCGCAAGGCCCATGCCGATGGCTTCCGCGCAATGAAATTCGGCTGGGGTCCGATCGGCACCGCCGACGCGGGCTACGATGCCGATCACTTCACCGCCGCACGCGACGGGATTGGTGCGGACTGCCATCTCATGATCGATGTCGGTCAGATATTCGCCGAGGATGTCGAGGCCGCCGCCGCGCGCCTGCCCGCGTTGCAGGCGGCGCAGGCCACATGGTTCGAGGAACCGTTTTCGGGCCACGCATTCGAGGCCTATGCCGCCCTTGCCGCAAGAAGCCCGACTGTCGGAATTGCCGGCGGCGAGGCCGCGCACAATGTCGCGATGGCGCGGCATCTGATGGATTTCGGCCATGTGAAATACATCCAGATCGATTGTGGCCGGATCGGCGGGATCGGCCCGGCGCATGAGGTCGCCATGCTGGCCCGGGCGCGTGGTGTGACCTTTGTCAATCATACCTTCACCACGCATCTGGCGCTTAGCGCGTCCCTGCAACCCTATGCCGGGATGCGCAGCGACCGGATCTGCGAATACCCCGCCGCCCCCAGCGCTTTGGCGCAGGCGGTGGCGGCCAATCCGATCCTGCGCGACGCAAGCGGCGAGATCCGCGCGCCAGAGGCTCCGGGACTGGGCATCACCGTCGATACCGAGGCGCTGAAGCCTTATCTGGTCGAAACCGAAATCCGGGTTGGCGGGCAGGTTCTTTACGCGACCCCGTCGCTGGACTGATCCGTGATGACGGACCAGCCCGACATTCTGTTCCTGTTCTCGGACCAGCACGCCCGGTCCGTTGCGGGCGCCTATGGGGATCCGCTTGGTGTCACGCCCAATATTGACGCTCTGGCCCGCCGGGGCGTGACCTTCGATGCTGCCTATTGCCCTTCGCCGATCTGCACGCCCAGCCGTATGTCGCTTCTGACCGGGCGCTGGCCGCACGAACAGTCCTGCTGGACTTTGGACGACATGCTGGCCTCTGACTTGCCGACCTATGCCCATGCGCTGGGCGCTGCGGGATATCGCACGATCTGTGTCGGCCGGATGCATTCGGTCGGCCCCGACCAGAATCACGGGTTTTCGGAACGTCATATCGGCGACTGCGGGCCGAACTGGATGGGCGTCGGGCGACAGCGGCTGGGTCCGCTGGCCGGCGCGCAAGGGCCCAGTGGGCCGGGGCATGGCGGTCTGGCACGGTCGCTGGCGCTGTCAGGGCGCGGCCAGTCGGGTTACGAGGTGGTGGACGACGCCACCACACAGGCCGCCTGCGACCGGCTGAAGGATCTTGGGCGTGCCCGGCAGGCGGGTGATGACACGCCGTTTTGCATCGTCGCAGGGTTCATCCTGCCGCATTGCCCGTTTGTCGCCCGCGCCGAAGATTTCGAGCGGTTTCAGGGACGGGTTTCCGTGCCGCGCCTGCCGGTGCCGGACGACGAGCCGCCCTGGGTCACACAATGGCGCGCAGAAGGCTGCACCAGCGATGCGGATGAGGCTGCCGTCTTACGCGCCCGGACGGCCTATTGGGGGCTTGTCCATGCGCTGGACGCAAAGATCGGGCAGATACTTGCAGCCTTGCAGGCGGCGGGGCTGCGCGAGAACACATTGGTGATTTACGCGTCGGATCATGGCGAACACGCAGGCGAGCGCGGGTTGTGGTGGAAGAACACGATGTATGAGGAATCTGCCGGCGTACCGCTGATCCTGTCCTGGCCGGGACATCTGCCAGAGGGCGCGCGGTGCAATAGGGTCTGCAACCTGATCGACCTTGGGGCCACGATGATTGCCGCCGCGGGCGCCTCGCCGCTGCCCCGGTCGCGCGGGCGCAGCCTTTTGCCGGTCGCATGCGATCGCGAAGCGCCTTGGGTGGACGAGACGTTTTCGGAATATTTGACCGACCTGTCGTCACCCTGGACGGGGGGCGAGAAGAAATGCATCCGCATGCTGCGGAAAGGCCGGTGGAAATACGTGCATGCCGAGGGGCAGCGCCCGATGTTGTTCGATTTGAGGTCGGACCCGGATGAAATCCGGGATCTGTGGGATCATCCCGACCATGCCGATCTCGGGGCGAAGCTCAAAGCCCGGGTTCTGGCGGGGTGGGATCCGGATGCGATCCGCCGGGAAGTGGATGTGCGATGCAAGGAAAAGGCCGTGTTGCGGGAATGGGGCAGCCGGACGCAACCGGAAAGCACGGCGCAGTTTCTGATCGAGGACGCGGACAGCTGGCTTGATTGACGGGCCGGTCGTGCCGGTCCGCACGAATTCAGCGCGAGCCTGGGGGGCCAAGTCGCGTGCCAAGACCGTCACGCAGGGTGGCGATCATTTCCAGCCCTTCGGTATCGCCGATGCTCTGCGCCATTTCTGCCATGTCCGCGGCCAGCGCGTCGATCCGGGGCGCATAGTCGGGGTAGTGGTCGAAGCGCTGGAAGCCGCCATCGGGGCGCGGGGTCAGAAAGACGTTCAGTTCCTCTTCGGGGTCGGCGGCGAGATCGTAAAGTTCGTGCGCGCCGTCGGCCGACACGATCAGCTTCCACTGCCCGGTGCGCCAGGCGCGCTGGTGAATGGCGCTGATATGGGTGATGTTCTGCACATAAAAGCCCTTGCGCCAGATGTCCGGGTTTTCGCCACGCAGCAGCGGCAGCAGGCTTTTGCCTTGCGTGGCAGCAGGGATGTCGACCCCGGCAAGGTCCAGCATGGTCGGGGCCAGATCCTGCAATCCGACCTGCCGGGACGACCGGCTCGCCGCAGCAATCCCCGGCCCCTCGACGATCAGCGGTATTCGCAGGGCATCATCGGTGCATACGAACTTGTGCTCGCCTTCACGGCGATACCAGAAGGTGTCGCCGTGGTCCGAGAAATAGATCACCACGGTATTTTCCGCCAACCCGGCATCTTCAAGTGCAGTCCGGATGCGGCCAAGGTTGTGGTCCAGCGCCGTTACGGCGGCATAGTAGCCCGCAAACGGCACGCCTCTTCCGCGATAGGGTTCGTAAAAGCGGTTCGGCGCGGAATAGGGATCGTGCGGCGGATAGAAGCTCAGGATCATCGCGAACGGAGCTTTGGCCGCGGACTGTGCGCCGATCCAGCGTGCTGCGGCATCGGTGGCGCGGTCGGGCCGGTATTCGCCATCGAGCTTGCCGTCGATCCAGTGGCCGCGCCGCGAGTTGAAACTTTCCTCCCAATGGTCGAAGAATGGCGGCTGCTTTTCTCCCAGATGCCATTTGCCGAAATGCGCGGTGCGGTAGCCGCTGGATTTGAGGTGGTCCCAGACGGTCCCGGGCACTTTCGAATGGGTCGCAAAGGCGTTGTCGACGCCGTAAAGATTGTCGATCACGCCATGCGTTGTCGGATAGACACCTGTCCAGGCCGTGGCCCGCGCCGGGGTGCAGACCGGCCAGGGGGTCAGGGCGGTGTCGAAACACATGCCGTTCGCGGCCATCGCTGTTGTGTGGGGGGTGACGGTGAAGCAGTTGCCATAGCAGGCCAGACTGTCCATCCGCTGCTGGTCGGTCATCACCAGAACGATATTTGGCCGGTCGGTCATTCGCTTGCTCCTGTCGTGGTGGCTGCGGGATCCTGTGCCAGATGGCAGGCGACCTGTCGGCTGTTGCCCAGCGCGCGCAGTCTGGGCGGATCGGTGCTGCACCGTGGCACCGCGATCGGGCAGCGCGTGTGAAACCGGCAGCCGGCTGGCGGATTGGTGGGGCTTGGAACATCGCCCTTGATCGTGAAAAAGGATTTGCGCCCCTTCTTCGCGGAAGGAACCGAATTCAGCAGCGCCTTGGTATAGGGGTGCGACGGCGCGTCGAAGATGGTGTTTCGCGACCCGATTTCGACGATCTGGCCCAGATACATCACGGCAACGCGGTCAGAGATATAATGCACGACCCCTAGATCGTGGGAAATGAACAGATAGGTCAGTCCCAGATCGAGCCGCAGGTCGACAAGCAGGTTCAGGATCTGCGCCTGAACCGAGACGTCGAGCGCCGAGACCGCTTCGTCCAGGACCAGAAAGGCGGGGTCGAGCGACAGGGCGCGGGCGATACAGACGCGCTGGCGCTGTCCCCCCGACAATTCATGGGGAAACCGTCCTGCCTGCCAGGCCGACAGGCTGACACGGTCCAGCAGATCGCGCAGCTTGCGTTCGCGCGACACCGCATCGCCGACGCCGTGGATCACAAGCGGTTCCGCAATCAGTTCGCCGACCGTCATCCGGGGGTTCAGTGCGCCGAACGGATCCTGAAACACGATCTGCATCCGCATTCGCAACGCGCGCATCTCTGGCGCCGGAAGGGCAAGGATATCTGTGCCGTCAAACGTCACGCCGCCCGACGTCGGCTCGACCAGCCGCAGAACAAGCCGCCCGGCCGTGGTCTTGCCACAGCCGCTTTCACCGACGAGACCAAGCGTCTCTCCTCTGCCGATGTCAAAGCTGACTCCGTCGACTGCCAGCACATGGCCGCGCCGCTTCAGCGCGCCGCGGAAACCGGTGACGAATTCCTTGCGCAGGTCGCGCACCGAAAGCAGGGGGCCATCGCTCACACCGGCCCCCGGAACTGATAGCCGGTATTTCGGATGCATGCGGCGCGATGGTTCTGGCTGACCTCGCTCAGCATGGGTTGAGCGGTTTCACATATCGGCTGCGCATGATCGCAGCGCGGCGCGAAACGGCATCCCGGCGGAAGCTGATGTATCGGCGGCACGGTGCCGCGGATCGCCTGCAGGCGGTCTGGCCGGCCGTCGATGGCCGGAATGCTGGCAAGCAGCGCCTCGGTATAGGGATGTCTTGGCGCCCGAAAGATTTCCTCGGCCTGCGCTTCTTCCAGGATCTGGCCGAGATACATGATCATCACCCGGTCGGTGAAGGCCGACACGACCCCAAGGTCATGGCTGATCAGGATGATCCCCATTTGGTATTCGTCCTGCAGGCCCAGCATCAGATCGAGGATCTGCGCCTGTATCGTGACATCCAGCGCCGTCGTGGGTTCATCCGCGATCAGAAGTTTCGGCTGACAGATCAGGGCCATGGCGATCATGACCCTCTGTCGCATGCCGCCCGACATGTGATGCGGGTAGTCGTCGATGCGCAGTTCGGGCGAGGGAATGCCGACCCGGCGCAGGGCCTCGATTGCGCGGTCCCGGGCGTCGCGCCTGCCGTCGCCAAGGTGGCGTTGTGCGGTTTCGGCGATCTGCTGGCCGATGGTCAGGACCGGGTTCAGGGCCGTCATCGGTTCCTGAAAGATCATGCCCATTGCGGACCCGCGCAGCGATTCCATCCGCGTTTCCGTGGCGGACAGCAGGTCTTCGCCGGCCAGGCGCAGGCGCGTCGCGTCCAGTCGTCCGCCCCGCGGCAGCAGCCGCATGATCGCCAGCGCCGTCATGCTCTTGCCACTACCGGATTCGCCAACGATGCCAAGGATTTCGCTGGGATTCAGATGAAAGGAGATGCCGTTCAGGATGTTGAGCCCACCGAAATCGACCGACAGATTCTCGACCTCCAGAAGGGGCTGGCTTGCCGACTTGTCTGGCGGGGGATCAGGGCGCTGCATGTGAGTTTCAGGTGTCCCGGGCACTTGGGCGCGCAAGCGGGTTTGCGCGGCATGATCGTATACTATAATACGATTTCAAATAAGCAAGCGCGCTGCTTGCAGTACTGGAGGTCAGGATGCGCCGTCCCAATATCGTTGTCGTGCTTGCAGACCAGATGCGACGCGACGCGCTGAGTTGTGCGGGAGATGCGAACTTGCGCACGCCGCATATCGACGCGCTGGCGGCGCGGGGCATCCGGTTCACGGCGGCGAATTCCACGTTTCCGGCTTGTGTGCCGTTCCGGTTTTCCATGCTGACCGGGCAATACGCGCATTCGCGCAACGTGCCTGCATTGGGCTACAGGCTGTCTCCTGCCGAGCGGACCTTGGGCGAGGCGATTGCCGCGCAAGGCTATGCCACGGCCTATATCGGCAAATGGCACCTTTATTCGGCCTATGGCGTCAGTGGCGGACTAAGCCTGTCGCAGGCGGCGCGCACACCGGTTCCGGCGTCTCACCGGCGCGGGTTCGACTATTGGCGCGGGTTCGAGCTGCGCAATGATTTCTACGACAGCTGGATATTTTCGGACGACAGCCCCATGCCCGAGCGGCTGGAGGGGCACCAGACCGATGCGCTGTTCCGCAAGGTGTTCCGGTATCTTGAACAGGACCGCCCAACCGACCGCCCGTTCTTTCTGATGCTGTCGGTCGAGGCGCCGCATCCGCCGTTCATGGCGACACCCGAACATCTGGCGCGGGTGCGCGCGCGCGGGCCCTGGCGGGGCCGGCCCAACACGGATGTCGCGGGAATCGAGTTCTTTCCGCCCGAATGGCATGATCCCACGGGCCCGGCGGGGGCGATAGATGCGTCCGATCCGGCCTCGGTCGCGCGCGTGTTCGAGGCCAACATGCAGGCCTATTGCGCGATGATCGAGCAGATCGACGACAACATGGGTCTGCTGGACGCTTGCCTTTCCGGGGCCGGATTGCGGGACGAGACGATCGTGGTGTTTCTGTCGGATCATGGCGAGCTTGCGGGCAGCCACGGGCAGCTTGGCAAGGCGCAACCCTGGGAGGAATCGGTCGGTGTTCCGTTTGTCGTGGCGGGCCCGGGCGTTGTGCAGGGGCGGCAATCCGAATTGCCGGTCGGAACGGAGGACTTGTATCCGACCTTCCTTGGTCTGGCGGGGGGTGTTGATGCGGGTTTGCCGGGCGAAAATCTGGCCCCCCTGTTGCGGGGAGGGCCGGAACCGGCGCGCGATGGCGTGCTGCTGGAGTTTGTCACCGAAACCCGCGCCGGACGCGGGTATTACGACGAGACATGGCGCGGAATCCGGACGCGGCGGCACAAGTACACGGTTCTTGGAAATCGCGGCGGCGCGCGGCCGTGGCAGCTTTTCAATCTGCAATCGGACCCGTTCGAACTGGTCAATCTGGTGGACGACGCAGACTCTGCACCAATGGCCGCCAACCTGCACAGACAGCTTGCCGGGCTGCTGGTTGCCAGCGGCGATGACTATGCCCTTGGCCCGGCGTTCGGTGTCCCCGGACAGAACTGCGTCGCGCCGGAACCATTGCCCGGCTGACAGGCCGGTCAGACCGCCTTTCGGTTCGCCTCGATCCGGCGCAGCTGTTCGACCAGATCCTCGTAATCCACCGCGCGGGTGTATTCGAGGATGTGAACCTCCATCAGGCGGTCGAATTCGGCGCGGTCGCCCTTGCAAAGTGCTGCAACCACGTCGTCGTGCTCTGCGACGATGCTTTTCAGGGTCTTGCGCCGCGTCGCCAGGCCGAAGATGATCGTCAGTTGCCGTGACAAAGGCTCCCAACTGCGCACCAGAACCTCGTTGCCCGAGAGCTGGCAGAGGCACCGGTGGAAATCGGTGTCAAGCTTGGCCACGCCAAAGCTGTCCTCGGCATCCGCGGCGGCATGCATTTGCGACAGGATGCGTTCCAGCGGCGCTATCTTCTCTGTGCCCTCTGCGATGCGCTGCATTGCCTCGGCACCGGCAAGTTGCTCCAGTGCCAGACGGACCCGCAGGATCTTTTCCAGCCCGTGAATATCGACGCTCATCAATCGCATGCCGCGATACCGTTCGCTGACCACGACCGACTGGCTTTCCAGCAGCCGAAGCGCCTCGCGCACGGGAATGCGGCTGACATTCAGCGCACGGGCGACCTCTGCCTCGACGATACGGTCACCCGGCAGGAATTCGCCGCGCGCGGTCGCTTCGACGATGGCATCGACGACCTGATCCACCAGCGTCCTGGCCTCCAGGGGAGCAAGTTTCGTAAGGCCCTGACGGGTTCTTCTTTCATCGGCTTCAGTCACGTTCCGCAAATCCCTTGACATCATAAGACAGTGCGAACATCGTATACGATAATACGATCCTCACTCGCTGGGCGCCGTTATACCGGCATTGGCCTAGATCAACAAGCGCTTCGAGATTGAGGGCAAAACCAGCAAGGGAACACTCAAGACCATGAAAACGCATCTGAAAATGGCTTCAAAGCTCAGATCTCTGGGCGTAATCGGGGTTTTCGCTCTGGCGGCGGTATTTTCGCCCTTGCCGAGTCTGGCACAGGTCAAAGGCGGCGAGATCGTCATTGTCCAGGGCTCGAACCCGCCAAGTCTTGACGGCATGTCGACCTCGTCGCAGGCGTCTCGCAACATCAACATGAACATCTACGAGACGCTGTACGGCTTCAGCGAAGAGATCAAGCCGATCCCGATCCTGGCCGAGGGCGTCGATATCTCGGACGACGGGCTGACGTATGTCTTTACCTTGCGCAAGGGCGTCCTGTTCCACAACGGCGACGAGATGAATGCCGGCGACGTGAAGGCATCGCTGGAACGCTACCGTGTGGTCGGCGCGACCAAGAACCTTCTTGCGCCAGTGAAAGACATCGAGATCACCGGTGACTATGAAGTCACTTTCCACATGGTCGAGAATACACCGACGTTTCTGGAGGCGTTTTCGTCGCCGCGGGCGCCTGCCGTGATCATCCCGGAAGAGGACGGGGCGACCGAGGCCGGCAAGAACAGCTTTGTCGGCACCGGACCCTACAAATTCGTGGAATATGTGCCGGATGACCATGTCACCATCGAACGGTTCGACGACTATACCGCCGACACGCGTTCCGAGGGCATCGACGGCTTTGGCGGCAAGAAAACCGCCTGGCTTGACAGAGTGATATTCCGCATCATCCCGGAGCCGGGCGCGCAGGTCGCAGCACTTGAGGCAGGTGAGGTGCAGATACTCGAGCAGATCCCGATGCCCGCCGCAAGGCGGCTGGAATCGAGCCCGGACATCAACCTGTTCAAGAATGCCCGTTGGGCTTTCACCACTTTCATTTTCAACACCAGTGTCTCGCCCAGCGATAACGTGAAGTTCCGCGAGGCCGTTCAGGTTGGCCTGAACATGGAAGAGATCATGGCGATTTCTTCCGAAGGGCTCTATACGCTGAACCATCGCTGGCAGTACGAGGGTACGACCTACGATCCGGGCATGATCGGCGCCGAGTACTACAACCAGGCCGATACAGAGCGGGCCAAGGCGCTTCTGGCCGAGGCCGGATATGATGGCGAAGAGTTTTCGATCCTGACCGACAGCAATATCCCGCAGCATGGCCGCTCTGCGGTTGTCATCGCGGAACAGTTGAAGGGCATGGGCATCAACGCGGTGATCAACCAGGTAGACTGGCCGACGGCGCTGAACGTGCGGATGCAGGACGAAGGCTGGAACGGCTGGACGCTGCAGATGGGCATCGAGCCCTACCTGGGGCCTGTCGGACTGATCGCGACGCTGGCATCGCCTGCCCGGCCGCATTTCGTGAAACCGGACGCCGAACTGGACGCGCTTTATCAAGAGCTGATCAAGGGCGCCACGGTCGAGGCCCGGCAGGAAACATTCAAGAAGATCCAGGCGCATCTTTACGAGATCTTCGCGATCATCAAGGTCGGGGATTCGGGGCTGATGCATGCGGCGCGATCCAGCGTCAAAGGCTTCATCCCGTTCCGGTTTCCGCGGGTTTATGACATCTGGCTGGAAGGCTAGTTTGACCACAAAGGACCACCGGCGGCGCTTTCCTTATGGTGCCTCCGGTCCCGCACCGGGCCATGACGCTCAACGGTCGTTTGCATTTGGGTCGCCGCAATGATCCGGTTTCTGATCTATCGGCTGCTCAGCGCCATCCCGGTGCTTTTTGTCGTCACGCTGGTGACATTCCTGATCATGTGGCTGGTCCCGGGCGACATCTCTGCCGAAATCGGTGGAATTGACGCCACCGCCGCCGACTTGCAGGCTATCCGTGAACGGCTTGGGCTGGACCAGCCGCTTTGGGAACGCGCGCTGCGGTGGTACGGCGATCTGTTCCGTGGAGATCTGGGGCATTCCTACACCTTGAACCGGTCGGTGATCGACGCCGTGCTTGAGCGTCTTCCGGTGACTTTGTCACTGGCGGGGCTTGCGCTGCTGCTGGCGACGATCATCGGCATGCTTCTGGGCATCCTTGCGTCTGTCCGCCACAACACATGGATGGATCAGGGTGCGATGGTGACGGCCCTTGTGGGGCTGTCGATCCCTGATTTCTGGTTCGGCATCGTGATGATCATCCTGTTCGGGGTCTGGCTGGGGTGGTTGCCGACGGGCGGATTCGTGCCCTTGGCCGAAGACCCGGTTGGCTGGGCCCGCAGCATGGTTCTGCCCGCCTTCACATTGGCGATCACCCAGATGGGGGTCATCGCGCGCATGACCCGCTCTGCGATGCTGGATGTGCTGGGACAGGACTATATCCGCACTGCGCGGGCCAAAGGCATGCGGGCGCGCACGGTGATCTTCCGTCACGCGCTGCGCAACGCGATGATCCCGATCATCACGGTGGTCGGTGTCATCAGCGGGGTGCTGCTGTCGGGTGCCGTCGTGATCGAGACGGTATTCTCGTTGCCCGGGGTCGGGAGGCTGATCATCGGAGCGATACAGCGGCGGGATTTCCCGATCATCCAGGGCGGGCTGCTGATCACCGCCTGTGTTTTCGTTTTCGTCAACATCCTGGTCGACATGGCCTATGTCTGGTTCGACCCGCGAGGCCGCGATGACGACTGAGGCTGCCTCTGACACGCTGTCGATCGGCCGCGAGATCAGGCTGGCGCGGCGGCGCCGGCGGCTGACCTTTGTCAGACGACTGCTGGCGCACCCGTCGTTTCTGGTGGGTTTCGTCATTCTGGTGCTTTTCACTCTGACGGCTCTGCTGGCGGATGTCATCGCGCCCTATGCGCCCACAGAGTTGAATTACCGCTTCATCCTCGCCCCGCCCTCGAAGGAATTCTGGTTCGGCACGGATGCCTACGGGCGCGACGTTCTCAGCCGTATCATCTATGGCACGCGCGTGTCGCTGCGGATCGGGATCTACGTGGTCGTGATGACCGGGATATTGGGCACCTTGCTTGGCACGCTGGCCAGCTATGTCAAATGGCTGGACGGGCTGATCATGCGGTCGCTGGACGGGTTGATGGCGTTTCCCGGGGTTCTGCTGGCCATCGCGCTTGCCGCAGCGCTGGGGCCGTCGGAAACCAATGCGATCATCGCCCTGACCGTTACATTCACGCCACGCACCGCCCGGATCGTGCGGGCCAGCGTCATCGTCGTTCAGGGAATGCAGTTCATCGAGGCGGCATACGCCGCGGGTGCCGGGCACGCCCGGATCATCTTTCGCTACATTCTGGCCAATGCGCTGTCGCCGTTGATTGTGCAACTGACCTTTGTCTTTGCCGTTTCCATTGTGGCCGAGGCGATCCTGAGTTTTCTTGGCGTCGGCCCGCCGCCCCCGGCGCCGTCACTTGGCAACATCATTGCCGACGGGCGCAGCAACATCCAGGAGGCCTGGTGGATTGCCGTGTTCCCCGGCCTTGTGATCGCCGTGGCCGTGCTTGGGCTGAACCTGATGGGCGACGGGTTGCGCGATATTCTGGACCCCCGCCATAGCAGCGCGCGCGACAGACCCTGAATGTCCCGGCGCCAGTTCCCGACCACCCGACCTTCTCGAAGACCCGTCATGGCCGGTTCCGTGATAAGCCGGTCACCTCCGTCAAGGTGATGCAATCCGTCGGGGCGGTGTGACCAATCCAATGTCGGGCAGGACATCAGAGAGTTCCTGTGCTAGGTTGACGCCATAGAGCGGAATATTTTTTGAACTGCACAAGGCTTTTTCGGCATGGGCGATCCTGCCTTATCAAATCTTTCGGTCGAGCTCGAGGACGCAGGGCTGATCGGCGGCGCTGCCGCATCTATCCTGGGCATCATTGCATTTGGCGACGACACGCCGGGCTTCCTTTCCTCTACTTCTACCGGTGCGGTCTGGACAAAATCGTTAAGCAATGCGGCCAGGCACACAGCGGATCTGGGCATTGGCAAGCTGATTTTTGAGGGCGGCGCAATCTCTGCTACTGCGGCCTTTGCGTTTGACGACGACGGCCTGAGCGACTTCAACCTGCTTGTCGAGATCGAGGGTGCCAACGCGGCGACCATGCTGACTCTGGAACTGGACACCGCGCATGCCTATCTTGCCCCTGCCAAGAAAGACGGCACAACGATCGTCGGCTATACCGATTCATTGCCGCTCAAGCCGGTCAGGCTGCCTTTGCCCGCGGCGCTGGCGCTTGAATTCTCGGTCAAGCGGTCTGGTGCAGGTGTCTTGTCTGCTCTGACCCTGCACGGCACGGGCACCGGGATAAGCGCGATTGCGCAAGGTATATTCAGGCTGTCACTGGGCGACGAAGTGCTGGTGCTGCCGAAACTGGGCAAGGTCGGGCTTAGTGTCACCGACCTGTTTGTCGACCTGTCTGCAAGTGCGGCAACCCCGGTCAGCGGGCTGTTCCCCGAGGTGTATGCGCCGGGCTGGACCGGCCTGGGAGCGAAATCCATCGGAGTGCATTACCCGGTCGACAAGGCGGCGGATGAATGGGTGAATGCCGCGCTTGACGGCTTTGTCCTTGGCTTCGATGGGAAGGTATCGCTCAAGGGCAGGATCAACTTCAGCACCAACGACGACACCAAGCTGCTGCGTGCGGTATCGGGCGAGATCGACATCCGCAACAACGAGGTCGTGCGCGGCGCACTGGCGCTGGATCTGAACCTTGAAAAGGCGGCCAAATCCGTCAGCACCGCGGCGTCCGGGACCGCCACGACCGGGCTTAGCAGCAAGCAGCAAAGCCTGCTTGCCACCGCGCAGACCGATACAGCGACGGCGACCGCAAATCCGGCGTTCTCTTTCTCGGGCGACCTGAAATGCCGCGCCCAGCTGATCCGGATTCCGCTGGGCTCTGGCGATGATATCATGGGATTCGACATCTCGCTCGAAGCGATCGAGACACCCGGGAACGCCGCCGGGCTGGTGTTGCAGGGTACTGCGGCGCGCGGGCTGCTGTGGCTGGGGCTGGGGGGCGGCGCGACGGCCCTGCTTGTGTCGGGGATTTCCGAGTCCAGCGGGCTGAAGGTTGCTGGCGGGCTGGGCCTGACCTTTCTGCTTGTCTGTGATGTGGGCGATTTCATTCAGGGCGACTCCCCCAAGCTGCTTCCGACACTGGAACGGCTTGAAATCCGCAAGCTGGGCTATCGGTATGTCGACTTCCCGGCCGAGGGTCTAAATCCCGAAAAGAAGCTGCACCAGATTACGCTGGATACCGTGATCTCGATGACGTTTGACGGAACGCTTGCCGGCCTGATCGGCGCGTTGGGGGGGCGCGGTCTCGACACTGCGCAGTCGTTTGGCAAGCTTTTCGCGACGACGGCAAGCGAGATAGAGATCAAGGGGCCACTGGAACTGGAAATTTCCAATCTGAGCATGGCATTCGAGGTCACTCAGGCCGGAACCAGCATGGTCAGCGACGTTGACGAACGCGTGCGCCGGGTCGCCGGGCAGAA
>JAJDOB010000040.1 GCA_022340385.1 Rhodobacter sp. | reverse complement strand
TGCCGTCGGGTGCGTAGGGGATCGGCCCGTTGATCACCTTGTTGATCCCCGCCTGCCCCAGCAGGGGCACCCGCGCCATCGCGTCCTCGATATGGAATTCCAGCCGCTCCAGATCGTCGGGGTAAAGCTGAAAGCTGAAATCGTCCGGCATCGGATCGTCGGGGCTGACCCAATGCGCCTTGCAGTTCCGCTCGTACGGGCCAAGGTTCAGCCCGGCCTTTTCCTGCCGCAGGTAGTACGAGATATCCACGTCCCGCATCAGCGGCAGCTTGTGGCCCTGTTCGGCGGTCCAGGCCTCGATCTCGGGGATCTCGTCGGTCAGCAGGTACTGGTGGCTCATCACCATCATTGGCACGGTGCGCCCGCCGTAGGGTTTGAACCACTCGCCGACCCGCTGGGCGTAATACCCGGCCGCGTTCACCACGTATTCACAGCGAATCCCGCCCTCGGCGGTCTCGACGATCCATTCGCCCGCTTCGCGGCGCACCCCGGTTGCCGGCGTGAACCGCAGAATCCTGGCGCCCATGTCGCGCGCGCCCTTGGCCAGCGCCTGGGTCAGTTGCGAGGGGTCGATATCGCCGTCGTCCGGGTCATACAGCCCGCCCGCCAGATCATGGGTTTCCATGAACGGATAGCGGTCCTTGAAATCGGACACCTGCATCATCTCGACGCTGAGCCCCTGATACCGGCCCATGCCGCAGGCGCGTTCGAATTCCATCATCCGCTCGCGCGAATGGGCCAGCCGAATCGACCCGGTGACGTGATAATTCATCGGGTAATCAACCGCTTCGCCCAGTCCGCGATACAGCTCTGTCGAATAGCGCTGCATGTTCATCACCGCCCAGCCGGTGGAAAATGTCGGCACATTCCCGGCCGCATGCCATGTCGATCCTGCGGTCAGTTCGTTCTTTTCCAGCAGCACGCAATCGGTCCAGCCGGCCCGGGCGAGGTGATACAGGCAGGACGCCCCGACCGCCCCGCCACCGATGATGACGACACGGGCGGTTGTGGGAAAATCTGACATCATTTGGCTTTCCTGCTGTGGCTGTTGCCGGTGGTTCTCACGAAAAATTGTAGAGCGCGCCCGGCGGCATTTGTTGATCGCTTGCGGCCCTGCGCGCTAAACTTTCCGCGAGGAAGGTTATGAGGGGTACGAGTGCGAGTGGGTAAGTAAAATTCCTTGGGCCATAGTCCGGCGGCATGATCGCTGGCGTTTTTTGTATGCCGGATGTGTCTTGCTGGTGCATTGCGTCGATTGACGTCATGGCCCGATTGGGTGCCGCAGACCGTGGCACCCAATCGCGTTTCGGGCCTGTCGATCTTGCCGTCGCTGCCGTTGCCATATCGCTGGCCGGCCGGCAACATGCCCCCGAACCGGTCCGACCTTTCGGCGAATTTCCGTTCTGACCGGATTGCCATCGCGCTGCCCTAGTAAACCGGTGGAGAGATCACCCAGACCGCGACTGCGGGGGTGTCATAGGGATTGGCCCAGCGCATCGGTTCGCCACGGACACGAAAGCTGTCGCCGGCGGCGACGGTGAACCTGTCTTCGCCCAGCCAGACATCCAGCCGCCCCGCGACGATGACGGCCAGTTCGGCGGTCGGACGCTCGACCGCGTCGGGCTTGGCGGCGCCGGGCAGGAAGGTAGAGTGGATGACCTCGAAACTGTCGGTCAGATCGGGCGAGAGCAGTTCCTCGACCAGCCCCGGCGCCCGTTCGCCGATCGCGCGCCGCGCGTCCTTGCGCACGATGCGCCCGGCCTCTGCCTTTGGCGTCTCGGGTCCGGCAAAAAGCGAGACCGGCACGCCCAGAAGCCGGGCGAGCGCCGCCACCTCGGCCGGTTCGACCTGGCTGATATCGCGCTCGACCTGGCTCAGCCAGCCGACGGATTTGCCAAGATGCGCCGCAACCGACTCCAGCGTCAGCCCGCGCGATTTGCGCAGGGACCGCAGGTCCGCCCCGATTGGCCGTGCGTCGCCCATGAAATTCTCCCTTGAATTTTCATGGATCAGGTCCGTGAAAAAGTCAAAGAAAATTTCACGGCCTGGACCTCACTCAAGATGAACGAACAATGCACTGGCGCCCTCATCGCCAACCACCCTGGCGGTGTGCCCCTTGCCGCTGGTATCTTCCATCAGCAACACATCCCCCGGCCCCAGACGCATGACAAAGCCGTCGCTGGCTGCGCCCTCGATCTGCCCTGACAGCACGACGAAAAGCTGCCGCTGCGGCGATGGGTGCAGGCCGCTGTCCCACCCGGCAGGAAACCGCACCATGATGTGGCGCGACGCGGGCACCGGGTCCGCCAGCTCCAACGCAGGAGCAGGTGGCGCATAATCGACCAGCGAAAATTGCGCCTCTATTTCCCCGATATGGCTCTCGCCATCATCGCCGACAAAAAGGCGGAGGTATTTCATCGGGTTATTCACTCTGCCGCCGCTTTCGTCAGCGCCCCCACCGGGTGATGCACGATCTCCGTGCCCAGCACGCCCAGGAACTCGCGGATGAAGGCAGCCAGCGCCGTCCAGCCCTCGGCCGTCACCAGGTTGCCGTCGCGCAGCGCCGCCTTGGGCCCGATTGGCACATAGATCGCCCCGGCCAGTTCCGCCTCTGGCTGGGTCGTGAACAGCCCCGATACGCGCTTGCCCTTGATGACTTCAGGCACCGCCACCAGCACCTGCAACCCGTGACAGATCGAGGCGATAGGCTTGCCCGCCGCATGGAACTCGCGCACGATCTCGCGCACCCGCGCATAGGTCCGGATATACTCCGGCCCGCGCCCGCCGGCGATATAGACGGAATCATATCCGTCAGTCTTGCAGGTGTCGAAATCCACCGTCACCTCGATCGCATGGCCCTTGTGTTCGGTCCAGGTCATCACACCGGGCCCGAAATCATGCACCGAGGTCGTCACCCGGTCGCCCTTTTTGGTTTCCGGGCAGATGATGTCGACCGTATGCCCCACGGCCTCCAGCGCCTGCTGGACCACGAAAATCTCGTATTCCTCGGAATACTCGCCAATTAGCATCAGTATGTTTTTACCCGGCAAAACAGGTTCCTCCCTTTGTTTCCGCCAAAGTGTCCGCCCTAAATCACAGCCCGTCAACTCTGGTCGCGAATCCCCGGTTTACCCCTCGGTGACCAGTATTTCGCGCGGATATTTTGTCAGAAATTCACATCCTCCCTCGGTCACGACAACCGAATCACCGATCCGCCCCGCCGTCACGCCATCCACCGAAATGCCGCCATCCACGGCAAAGGTCATTCCCGGCTGCAACACGGTCTCGTCGCCCGCCTTCAGCTCGGGTGCCTCCAGATAGGACAGGCCGATCGACCGCCCGGTGCGGTAGCCGGTGGCATAGCCCCGGCTGGCGTAAACCTCGTTGGCCGCCGCCGCCACATCCTGCGCCATCACGCCGGGGCGGATGGCCGCCAGCGCCGCCGCCTGCGCATCCAGCGCGGCCTGCTGCACATGCGCGGCCCTGTCACCGACCTCGGCAATGAAGAACATCCGGTCAAAGCCCAGCTTGTACTGCTTGAACTGCGCCATGTTGCAGAAACAGAAATACACCGGGTCCCCCCGCTCATAGACTTTCACGGACGCCCGCCGATGCACCATCGAGGTATCCTTGCCCGACTGCAGAACCTGCAGATTATGGATCATCGGCGACACGAACCGCTCCATGCCCTGCGCGGTCAGAAACCCCGCCGCCTTGCGCGTGCCCGCGTCAATGACGGCCAGCGCGCTTTCCCATTCCTGCGCCCCTTGCCGCAAAGACCCGTGCGCCGCCGCCATCATCGCGCCGGCCACGGCCCCGGCCTGCCGCATCACCGCGATCTCCAGCGGCGACTTGATCATCCGCTGCGCCCCCAGCAGCGGGCCGATATCGCGCAGCACCGCGCCGGACTCGTCGAAATACATTCGCACAATCGCCGGAATCTGCCCCAGTTCGACCCAGACCTCGGCGGCCTGCCCCAGAACCTCGCCCAACACCCGCGCCCAACTGCGCTGCCCGGCGTCCTCCCAGACCCGAACATCCGCGACCCAGGTCATCGCACCGACCATTTCGCTTTCCATCAGCGGCGTGATCACCACAGGCTCGGCATCCGCCCGCACCACCAGCATGGTCGGGCGGCCGAATTCCACACCCAGATAGCCCCAGAACCCCGCCAGATAGGCAATCGACGCCTCGTCGGTGAACACCGCCACGGCAATCTTCGCCGCCGCCATCCGCGCCTGCAGCGCCATCATTCGTGTCCTGGCTTCTTCCAGCATCTCAACGCCTTCCCTTTGGGTTGC
>JAJDOB010000039.1 GCA_022340385.1 Rhodobacter sp. | reverse complement strand
ACCCTGTGGATGCAGATTGGCGTCACCCACCCCGAAACCGCCGCGACAGCGCAGGCCGATGGCATCGAGGTTGTGCAGAACCGCTGCCCCAAGATGGAATATCAGCGCCTGTTCGGCGAGCTGCGCAAGGCCGGGATCAACACCCGCGTGATTTCATCGAAGCTGCCCGAAAGATTCTGAATCCGGGTTCCGGGATATGGAAAATCCGACGCCGCTTCGCCCGGGATCAACGGCATCGCTGGAATAATCCCGATCCGGACGAGAGCGGCGTCCTTTCAATGTGAATCGGCGGGGCCGCGCCAGCCTTCTGTTCCTGCGCGCAATTCATTTCGAAAACCGGTTCCCACTTTTCGGATTGCGCTCTAACGGCCCGCCTTTTCGTCGATGCCGGAGGTGCCGCTGCGCCGGTCAAGCTCTGCCATGACGTCGGCCAGCGGGATATCCCGCGCGGCCAGCATCACCAGCAGGTGATAGATCACGTCCGCCGCCTCGCAGGTCAGGTTTTCGCGGTCATTCCTGACGGCGGCGATGATCGCCTCGACCGCTTCCTCGCCGAATTTCTCGGCGCATTTTTCCGGACCCCTGGCCAGTAGTCTTGCCGTCCAGGAACTGTCCGGGTCAGCGGACTTGCGGGATTCTATGGTGGCGGCAAGGCGGTCCAGCGTGGTCATGTCAGTCTCATCGGGATACCGGCAGCGGACATGTGGGCCTTGGCCTGCGCAATGGTGAAATCGCCAAAGTGAAAGATCGACGCCGCCAGCACGGCGCTGGCGTGGCCCAGGGTGACGCCCTCGACCAGATGGTCCAGCGTGCCGACACCGCCAGAGGCGATGACGGGAACATTCACCGCATCGGCGATGGCGCGGGTCAGCGGCAGGTTGAACCCGGCGCGGGTACCGTCGCGGTCCATCGAGGTCAGCAGGATTTCCCCGGCGCCCTTGTCGGCGACCGTCAGGGCGAATTCGACAGCGTCGATGCCGGTGGCGCGGCGGCCGCCATGGGTGAAAATCTCCCAGCGGCCCGGCTCGACCGTCTTGGCGTCGATGGCGACGACGATGCACTGGCTGCCAAAGCGATGCGCGGCCTCTGCCACCACATCGGGGTTGGCGACGGCGGCAGAGTTGAAGCTGACCTTGTCGGCCCCCGCCAGCAGCAGTTTGCGCACATCCTCGTGGCTGCGCACGCCGCCGCCGATGGTCAGCGGCATGAAACATTGCTCGGCGGTGCGGGTGGCAAGGTCGTACATGGTGCCGCGGTTTTCCTCGGTCGCCATGATATCGAGAAAGCACAATTCGTCCGCGCCGGCGGCGTCATAGGCCCGCGCCGCCTCGACCGGGTCGCCGGCGTCGACCAGATCGACAAAGTTGACGCCCTTGACGACGCGGCCATTGGCGACATCAAGGCAGGGGATGATGCGGGTTTTCAGCATGGCGCCGACATAGTTGGTGCGGACGGGCGCGGCAAGGGCCTCAGGCGGTGGCGCGGCGGGTGAAAAGCCATTCCAGCAGGTAGGCGAGCCCGGTCAGCGGCGGCCCGGCAAGGATATAGACATAGGCCGCCGCCGAAAGCAGCGGATCCAGCCGGGCAAACAGGGCGGTGATGGCGTCGCCTCCGGCGCAGCCGGAATAGCCGCTCAGCAGCCGGCCGTCGCACAGCAGCATTCCCGCAAGCCCGGCCCAGATCAGCACCGCAAAGATCACGCCGCCCCAGAACAGGATCATCCGGGCAACGGGGCTGCGCAGGCCGAAACTGGCGGTGATCGCCAGAATGGCGGGCATGCCGAAGAAGAAGGAATGCAGGACTTCGCCAAGCATGGTGCACCGCCGCCAATGTCATCGTGTCGCCCAAGCTTATGGGGGTGGCGATGGCGCTGTCAATCGCCCGGCGGGTCGCGGCGCGCGGTTGCCGGTGCCGCGGCCAGGGTTTTTGCCCGGCTCGACCCTGCGAGATGGCGCGGCCAGCGTCGGAATGGAGCTTGCGGCGGCGCAGCTTTTGGACTTCGGCGATCCGAAACGGCGATGCAGGATGGCGCACTGGCCGGGCTGAACCTGCCCGCAGACGCCGACCATGTGCCGATGATGGCCGGCGGGTTGACGAAACCGACCGGGGCCGCCGCCGGGACTCAGGCCGCCAGGGTTTCGAGCGCCGCCGCCAGGTCGATCGCGCCATCATACAGCGCGCGCCCCGAAATCACGCCGTTCAGGCGCGTGCCGCAGGCCTTCAGCGCGATCAGGTCGGCCATCGAACTGACGCCGCCGCTGGCAATCACCGGGATCGAGACGGCATTGGCAAGCGCCGCCGTTGCCGTCACGTTCGGCCCCTGCATCGCGCCGTCGCGGTTGATGTCGGTATAGATGATCGCGGCGACGCCGGCGTCTTCGAAACTGCGCGCCAGATCGGTGACCATCACGTCGGTTTCGGTCGCCCAGCCCTTGGTGGCGACCCGGCCATCGCGCGCGTCGATGCCGACCGCGACCTGCCCGGGAAAGGCGCGCGCCGCCTGGCGCACCAGGTCGGGGTTTTCCACCGCGACCGTGCCAAGGATGACGCGGGCAAGCCCCCCTGTCAGCCAGCGTTCGATGGTCGCCATGTCGCGGATGCCGCCGCCCAGTTGCGCCGGCACGTCAATGGCGGCCAGAATCGCCTCGACAGCGGCGCCATTCACCGGCGCGCCGGCAAAAGCGCCGTTCAGGTCGACAAGATGCAGCCATTCGCAGCCCGCGTCCTGAAACGCCAGCGCCTGCGCGGCGGGGTTGTCGTTGAACACCGTGGCCTGATCCATCTCGCCCTTGAAAAGCCGCACGCAGGCTCCGTCTTTCAGATCAATCGCTGGATAAAGGATCATGTCATCGGCCCCGATGCTGGTTTCGCCAACGCCTATTGGCATCGCTGGGGGGCCGGCGCAAGACGACCTCACGTCATACTTGATCCGGTGGGCGCCGGCCTGTCAAAAGCGATGCAGATCATGGGAGGACGAAACATGAAGCATCTGGTTCTGGGCGCGGCGGCACTGCTGGTGTCGGCACTTGGCGCGCTGGCCGACCCGGTCGAGGGTCTGTGGAAGACCGAAGTCGATGACGGGGCCTATGCGCATATCAACATGGCACCCTGCGGTGGCAAGATCTGCGGCAAGATCGCGCGCACCTTCAATGCGTCGGGCGAATACCAGTCGCCCAATCTGGGCAAGACGCTGGTCATCGACATGGTTCCGAATGGCAATGGCAGCTATGCCGGCAATGTCTGGCGGCCATCCAATGACAAGATCTATATCGGCAAGATGACGCTGAACGGCAACAAGCTGAAATTGAAGGGCTGTGTCGCCGGCGGGCTGATCTGTTCGGCGCAGAACTGGGTTCGGGTGAACTGAGCCAAAAGCTGCCGAACACGGGGATATCCACAGGAATCAAATCCCGGGGCGATTGAAAATTCGCGCCGGAATTCTATCTTGTCGGTCAGGTCGATGCGGGGCGTGCAACGGGCCGGCCCGGACGGGTGTGGATACCTGGAAATGAAACGATTTCTGATCGTGTGTGCTGCAATTGGCGTGATGGCCGACGCCGCGCAGGCCGCGCCCCTGCTGGGGGTGTGGCAGACCGAACCCGATGGCAAGAACCAGACCGGACATGTGCAGATCACGCCCTGCGGCGCGGCACTGTGCGGCACGGTTGTCAGCGCCTATGATGCAAGCGGCAAACAGATCACGACCGCCAGTGTCGGCAAACGCGTGATCCGCGATATCAGACAGACCGGCGAGAACACCTTTGGCGGCGGCCAGATCTATGTGCCGCTGATGCGCGCCGAATTCCCGCTCGAAATCAGGGTTTCGGGCAACCATATGAACCTGAAGGCCTGCAATTCCGCCGGGCTGTGCCGGACCCAGAAATGGGCGCGGGTGAAATAGGTCACTGGCCGCCCGCCCGTCGTCCGGCTGGTTCGCGTGGCGCGGGCCGGATACAGGCACATCCGACGATTTCGAATGGGAATGGCACGCAGGCCAGATCGGGCGCGGATTTCGCCTACGGCGACCAGCTCAGGAAATTCGCGATCAGTTTCAGCCCGGCAGACTGGCTTTTCTCGGGGTGGAACTGGGTGCCGATGATGTTGTCGCGCCCGACGATCGCGGTGATGTCGCCGCCATAATCGCAATGCGCCAGCCGGTGCGCCGGGTTGGCGACGCGGAACTGGTAGGAATGCACGAAATAGGCGTGATCGCCGGTGCCGATGCCCTTCAGCACCGGATGGGGCGTGTCGATCACCAGATCGTTCCAGCCCATATGCGGGATCTTCAGCGCGGGGTCGGCGGGTTCGATGCTTTCGATATCGCCCTCGATCCAGCCAAAGCCCGGCACGGTTTCATATTCATGGCCGCGCGCCGCCAGCATCTGCATGCCGACACAGATGCCAAGGAACGGGACGCCCCGGTCGATCACCGCCTCTTGCGTCGCGCCGAAAACCCCGTCGACGGCAAACAGTGCCGCGCGGCAGGCCGGAAACGCGCCATCGCCGGGCAGTACGATCCGGTCGGCGCGGGCCACGACATCGGGGTCCGACGTGACGGTGACGGTGCCGGCGCCGGCCTCTTGCGCCATCCGCTGAAACGCCTTTTCGGCCGAATGCAGATTGCCGCTGTCATAGTCGATGATGGCGGTCAGCATCGCCTAGAGCGCGCCCTTGGTGGACGGGATCGCATCGGATTTGCGCGGGTCGGTCTCGACCGCCTCGCGCAGGGCCCGTGCCACCGATTTGAAGGCGGCTTCGGCGATGTGATGGCTGTTGATTCCGTGCAGCGCATCGACATGCAGGGTGATGCCGCCGTGGGTGCTGAGCGCGGTGAAGAATTCGCGCACCAGCTCTGTGTCGAATGTGCCGATCTTGGCGGTCGGCATGTCGGCGTTCCACACCAGGAACGGGCGCGCCGACAGATCCAGCGCGCAGCGCACCAGCGCGTCGTCCATCGCCAGCAGGCAGGCGCCATAGCGGCGGATGCCCTTCTTGTCGCCCAGGGCCTGGCTTAGCGCCTGACCCAGCGCGATGCCGGTATCCTCTACCGTGTGGTGATCGTCTATGTGCAGGTCGCCCTTGGCGCGCACCGTCATGTCGATCAGCGAATGCCGCGCCAGCTGATCCAGCATGTGATCGAAGAACCCGACGCCGGTCCGGTTGTCATACACCCCGGTGCCGTCGAGGTTGATCTTTACGCTGATCTCGGTTTCCGCGGTCTTGCGGGTCACTTTGGCGCTGCGCATCGGGCTCTCCGCTGTGGGGTCGAGGCGCCTTATAGGCCCGCGTTGCGGCCAATCCAAGGCATTGGCGGCGCGGCGGATTTGATTATTGGCCAAAGCGGTGCGATTGTGCCATGCCTGTCGCAAAATGCCATCAAGGAGAGCGCCATGACCACCTGCGTATTCATCCAACTGCGCTGCCGCCCGGGCAAGACCTACGAGGTGGCCGAGGCGATCATCCTGCGCGAGATCCATTCAGAACTGTTTTCGACCTCGGGCGATTTCGACCTTCTGATGAAGCTTTACGTGCCCGAGGGGCAGGATATCGGGAAATACATCAACGACGAATTGCTGACGATCGCGGGGATCGAACGGTCGCTGACGACGCTGACGTTCAAGGCGTTCTGATACAGCGGGTCAGGGCGTCTTTCTGCTGCCACGGCGCGAGGGTCGCGCAGGGCCGGCGGCGCCGCTTTCGACCCAGCCGATCAGATCGTCGAACGACATCCTGCCGCGGCCGCCGGGCAGGGCGGTTTCCACGATATGCTGGCCAAGGGCGCGGTAGGCCTCGAACTGGCCCTCGTCGAACATCTGGTCCGCGGTCGATTCATGCGGAAAATGCGGCTTGCGGGCGCGGTATTCCTGAATCACCTCGTCCTCGTCGCCGGTGCAGGATGACTTGAAATAGACCAGATACCCGGTTTCGGGCTGGCCCGAGCCATGGTCGGGGTCGGCCGGATAACGGATCTTGCCGATGGCGAGATGCGCGTTGCTGGTATTGTCCGATTTCAGCCGCAGACCACTGACGTCCAGGTCGATGTGGATCCCGAGGTCGATGCGCGCATAGCGCACCAGCGTCGCCAGCCCCTTGAAATGCATCGACCGGTCGCATTCCGCATCGCCGATAAAGATCACACGGCAGCGGCGGCGCAACAGCTCGATACTGGCCAGATTCTCGATATGGCCGCCATCCGACAGGTTCACCCAGTAATGGGTCTCATCCAGTTTCGACAGGATCTCTCGCAGCAGGGCGCTTGGCCGCACCCGCCATGAAAAACCATCCATCAGCGATACGTACCGCGCCCGCCCTTCCGGGATCGCACGCGCCAGCAGACGGGTGCCTTTCTGCACGACCGCGCCCTCGGCCACGTCGGCGGCAAACCGGGCCGAAGCGGAATAATTCTGCAGCAGCGGCGGTTCAGTGTCATCGTTCGGAGTGATCAGCACGGATTTCCCATGCGGGTCGAGCCGGGTGATTGTGCCG
>JAJDOB010000266.1 GCA_022340385.1 Rhodobacter sp. | reverse complement strand
GGCTGCATATGACAGGTGCGGCTCTGCCTGTACCCGTTGTTTTGCATGAAGATCAATAAGATGGGCGAAAACATTGCGCTCTGCCGCGGGCAGCAATGCGACCGGAACATCATGATATATCGTCCGTGTCAGCGTCGCAATGTCCGTCCCTGCGCCGTCCAGATGTGCCAGGATTTCGGCCTCTCGGCGGTTGCGATGCGCGATCAGCCATTCCGCCCGGGCGCGCGGGCGCGCGATTGCCGCGCCGTGGCCGGGATAGAATACGCGGGCGTCCGTCGCCGCAAGCTGTGCGGCCGATCGCAGGAATGCGCCAAGATCGCCGTCGGGGGGCGACACCATCGTGCTGGCCCAGCCCATCACCGTATCGCCGGTAAAGACGGCATCGCCGAAAGCGAAGCTCAGGTGATTGCCGAAATGTCCGGGCGTCCACAGCGCACGGATCTGCCAGTCATCACCGTCGACGATGGCGCTGTCGGCCAGGAATTCATCGGGAGCGAACCCGAAGTCGACGCCTTCGCCGCCCCCGGTCAGGCCCTGGCTGGCAAGCGATTCCATGGCCGCCGAACGCCCGGCAAGACTGTCTCCGAAGGCATGAACCGGCGCGCCGGTTGCAGCGGCCAGCGGCGCGGCCAGCGGCGAGTGGTCGACATGCGAGTGGGTGACAAGGATGCCGGTAATGACCTCTCCGGGTTCGAGAGCGGCCTGAATCGCGCGCATATGGTCGGGCAGGGCGGGGCCGGGGTCGATCACCGCGACGCGGCCCTGACCGACAATGTAGGTGTTGGTGCCGCGATAGGTCATCGGCGACGGGTTGGGGGCCAGAACCCGGCGCACGCCGGGCTCCAGCCATTCGGCCACACCCGGTATGGGGTCGAAATCGCTGTCGTTCATGAATCGCTTTCTTCTGCTGGCCTGCCCGGGATAGATGTAACCCATGACATTCGCCTGGGCCAAAGCTTATGTGCCACGCTCGCTGTATGGCCGGGCGGCGCTGATCCTTTTGGTGCCCGTCGTGACGCTGCAACTGGTGGTGTCGGTGGTGTTCATCCAGCGCCACTATGCCGGGGTCACCGAACAGATGACGCGCAACGTCGCGCTGGAACTGCGCTATCTGTTGCAGGCGGCGGATGCGGCGGCCGATCCCGCCGGTGCGGCGGCGATGATGGCCGGGATCGCCACGCCGCTGGCCTTCGATATCGCGCTGGGGGTCGAGTCGCCGCCCGCGGATGCGCGCCGCGTGCTGGATCTGTCGGGCAGGCGCATGATCGAGACGCTGCGCAGCGAGGTGCCGGCCCTGCGCGCGGTTGACCTGACACGCGGCAGCCGCGACGTCTGGATCTGGCTCGACACGCCGCAGGGCGTGATGTCGGCGGCTTTTGACCGGCGCCGGGTGTCTGCCAGCAATCCGCACCAGTTGCTGGTGCTGATGGTGTTTACCGGTGTGCTGATGACGTTCATCGCCTTCGTCTTCCTGCGCAATCAGCTGCGCCCGATCAAGCGGCTGGCCCGCGCGGCAGAGGCGTTCGGCAAGGGCCGTATCGAGGCCTACAGGCCGTCCGGCGCTATCGAGGTGCGCGCTGCCGGAAACGCCTTTCTCGACATGCGCGCCCGCATCGACCGCCAGATCGAGCAGCGCACCATGATGCTGTCGGGCGTCAGCCACGACATGCGCACGCCGCTGACCCGGCTGAAGCTGGGGCTGGCGATGCTGGACGACGACGCGGAAGCCGAGGCGCTGTTGCGCGATGTCGGCGACATGGAACGGTTGCTGGACGAATTCCTGGCCTTTGCGCGCGACGATTCGCTGGATGATCCGCAGATCTGCGATCCCGCCGCGCTGGTGCGGGAAATGGTGGAAAAATACCGTGCCGCCGGGCGGGCGGTGGAACTGGCAGAGTTCAGCGGGCAGGGGCAGGCAAAGCTGCGCCCGATGGCCGTCGGGCGCGCGCTGGAGAACCTGATCGTCAACGCCCTGCGCTATGGTAGCCGCTGTTGCGTCGGCGTGGCGATCAGCGAAAAGGCGGTGCGCATCTCTGTCGCCGATGACGGCCCCGGTATCCCCGAGAACCGCCGCAGCGATGCGCTGAAACCGTTTGTACGGCTGGACGCGGCGCGCAACCAGAACAAGGGCAGCGGCGTCGGGCTGGGGCTGGCGATCGCGCATGACATCGCGCGCCGGCATGGCGGCACATTGGTTCTGGGCACCAGCGAGGCGCTTGGCGGATTGCAGGCCGACCTGGTGCTGGCGCGCTGAACCTTGCGGCGCGGGTCTTACGCGGGCAGGTTCTCGCGCCAGAAATGGCAGGACACCCGCGCGTCGCCCGTTGCATCCTGCAAATGCGGCACGTCCTGGCGGCAGCGATCCTGCGCGACCGGGCACCGGGTGTGAAACCGGCAGCCCGACGGTGGATTTGCCGGGCTCGGCATCTCTCCGGGCAGGCGCTGTGCCTTGCCGGTATCGTCCGGGTCCAGCGACGGGATCGCCGACAACAGCGCCCGCGTATAGGGGTGCTTGGGCTGGCGAAACAATTCGCGCGTCGGCGACACTTCCACGATTGATCCCAGATACATCACCGCCACGTAATCGCAGACATGGGCCACGACGCTCAGATCGTGGCTGATGAACAGGAAGGTCAGATCAAGATCGTGTTGCAGGCTTTTGAGAAGATTGAGGATATCGGCCTGAATCGAGACGTCCAGCGCGGCCACGCTTTCGTCGGCCACAATGAATTTCGGGCCGCACACCAGCGCGCGCGCAATCGAAATCCGCTGCCGCTGGCCGCCCGAGAACGCATGTGGAAAGCGCCGCAGATGTTCCAGATTCAGCCGGCATTTGGCCGCGATCTCGCGTACACGCTTGTCGGTTTCCTGACGGGTTCTGGTGATCCCCATCACCTCCAGCGGTTCGGCGATGATGTCGCGCACGGTCATGCGCGGGCTCAGCGCGGCATATGGATCCTGAAAGATCAGTTGCGCGCGCTTGCGGAAATCGCGCAGCTTGTCCTTGGGCAGGGTCGCCAGATCATAGTCGACCTCGCCATCGCGATATGTCGCGTGGCCACCCGAAATCGGCGCAGCCCGCAGGATGGCCCGGCCCAGCGTGGTCTTGCCGGATCCGGACTCGCCCACCAGCCCGAAAAAGCTGCCCTTGGGGATATCCAGGCTGACCTCGTCGATTGCCTTCAGCACCGGCGACGGGCCCAGCAGCTTGCGCCCAAGCGGGTAATGCACCGACAGTTTGTCCAGCGACACCAGTGGCGCATTCATGTCAGGCGACCTCGCTTGTCTTGGTCAGATCGAAACAGCGCGCGGTGTGACCTTCTTCGACCAACGTGCGCCCGGGCACCTGGATGTTGCAGATGCCCTTAATCACCCGGTCGCAGCGGGTGTGAAACACGCATCCCGGCGGGCGTTCCAGCGGCGAGGGGATATCGCCGGCCACCGGCACAAGGGGCGCGTCCAGATCATCCAGCCGGGGCAGGGCCTGCAACAGGCCCTGGGTGTAGGGATGCGACGGATTGCCGATCACCTGCCGCACCGGGCCGGTTTCCACGATCCGCCCCAGATACATCACCGCCACCCGGTCGGCGGTCTGCGCGATCACCCCAAGGTCATGGGTGATGAACAGGATACCCATGCCGAAATCGCTGACCAGATCCTTCATCAGGTCGATCACCTGCGCCTGGATGGTCACGTCCAGCGCCGTCGTCGGTTCATCCGCGATCAGCAGTTTCGGGTTGGTCGACAGCGCCATTGCAATCATCGCGCGCTGGCGCATCCCGCCCGAGAACTCGAACGCATACTGGTCGATCCGCTTGGCGGGTTCGGAGATGCCGACACGGTCCAGCATCTCGATACTGATCTCGCGGGCGCGTTTCTTGTTCATGTCGGAATGCAGCATCAGCTGTTCGATCATCTGGTCGCCGATGGTGATCGCGGGCGCGAAACTGGCCATCGGTTCCTGAAAGATCATGCTGATCGCACCGCCACGCACCTGGATCATGTCGCGTTCGCGTTTCAGTGCCAGCACATCCAGCGGTTCCTGGTCGGGCAGGTTCAGCACGATCCGGCTGGCCGGATCATAGGCGGTGTTGCCCGCGTTCAGTTGCATCAGCGCCTTGGCGGTCACCGATTTGCCAGAGCCGCTTTCCCCGACAAGCCCCAGAACCTCGCCCGGGGCGATGTCGAAACTGACATCCTCGACCGCCGTGATCAGGCCCTCGTCGGTCCTGAAACGGATGGTCAGGTCTTTCACAGAGATCAGCGGGGTGGTCATTTCTTGGTCCCCGCATAGGGGTCTGCCGCGTCGCGCAACCCGTCACCGACAAAGACGAACGCCATCACCAGCGCGATGAAGAACAGCACCGGGATGAAATACCACTGATAGTTCAGCAGAACGTCCGCGCTGGTGGTGTTCTGCAACATCACCCCCAGCGAGTTCACCGGATCCTTCAGGCCCAGCCCGATGAACGACAGCGCGGTTTCCGACAGCACGATATAGGGAAAACTGATCACCAGATCGACGATGATATAGCTGGTGAACGAGGGCAGCAGATGCCGCCGGATGATGTGGCCGGGGCGCGCGCCGCACAGTTGGGCGGCCAGCACGTATTCCTGATTGCGCTCGACCAGCAGATGCGTGCGTACGCGCCGCGCCAGTGTCGGCCAGTTGATGAAACCGATGATGATAGAGATGAAAAAGAACCGCTTTTCCGATGACCATTCGGGCGGGATAAAGGCCGCCAGCGCCATGAACAGCGGGATGATCGGGATGGTCCGCACGGAATCCGTCACCATCTGGATCGCGCCGTCGATCATGCCGCCGAAATAGCCCGCGATGCCGCCGATCACCAGCGCCAGCACAAACGAGATCAGCACGCCCAGCGTGCCGACCGCCAGCGAGGTGTATATCGCGTGCAGCGTGCGGCTGAAGATGTCCTTGCCGGTGTCGTCGGTGCCGAACAGGTGGACATAGCCCTTGTCGACGCCGAACAGATGCGTGTCGAAGGTCAGCCCGAACAGCTTGTATTCATCGCCCTCGACCAGCCAGTGCACATAGCGCCGGTCGGTGGTGTCGATGCTGGTTACCCAGCGGAAGTTGGTCTTCACCGACCGCTCGCGCTTGACGCCATAGATGAACGGACGCGCCGAACAGCCCTGATCGTCGCAGAATTTGGGAACCTGCGGCGCGCCGTTGGTGTAATCCTTGTCACGCCCGGCAATCGTCGGGTCATAGGGCGACAGGAACGGCGCGAACACGCCCATCAGCACCAGCCCCAGCAGGATGATTCCGGCGGCCATCGCCACCTTGTTCCTGCGGAACCGCGCCCAGATCAGCTGGCGCTGCGAGGCGGTGAAATACGCCTCTTTCTTGCGCTGCTCGGCAGCCGATAGCACCTGATCGCTCATGCGCTCATCCTCCCACCACGGATTTTCGGATCCGCGGATCAAGCAGCGCCAGCGCGATGTCGGTGACGAAGTTCACGAATACGATGGTTGCGGTCAGAAGAAAGATGATCGCGCCCGCAAGTTGCTGGTCGTTCGACCGCGCCAGCGCCTCGAGCAGCAGCGCGCCGGCCTCAGTCAGCGTCAGGATCAGTGCCACGATCGGCAACTCGTTGAACACCCGGTTCAGATCGAAGCCAAGCGAATTCACGATCGGACCCAGCGCATGGCGCGCCGGATAGCGCCACAACAGCTTGCGTCCGTACAGCCCGCGCGCGCGCGCCGCGGTCACATACAGCTTGTCGTTTTCGTCCAGCATCAGCGCGCGCACCGTCTGAAGCGCGAACGCGGTCGCCGACCAGCCCAGAATGAACACCGGCAGCCAGGCCCGGCTCAGAAAATCGCGCAGCCGCGCCCAGGACCAGGCCGCATCGCGATATTCGTTGGAAAACAGGCCGGTCAGCGAATCCCCCCAGTACACCGTGGAAATCAGCATGATGATCAGCGCCAGCAGGAAGTTCGGCATCGCCAACCCCAGATAGCTGACAAAGCGCAACGATCCGTTCAGCATCGCCGAATTCGACGACGCCGATATGATGCCGACAGGTATGGCTATGAGATATGCCAGTATCAGTGCTGTCAGACATATTCCCAGCGATAACAGGAACTTGTCGCCCAACAGGTCGTTGATATTCAGCCGCAGGATACAGCTGTCTCCGAATTCTCCCTTGAAAAACACGTTGCCGACCCAGGAACCCCAGCGCACCAGGAACGGGCGGTCCAGCCCAAGCCGGCGTTCCTCGGCCTCGATATCCTCGATCGAAATGCCTGATCCCTGGGTGTTCTTGAAGGCCAGATAACGCTCTGCGCAGGTGCCCGGCACCAGTTCCATCAGGGTGAACACGATCAGCGAAACGGTCAGCAGTGTGAACAGGGCCATTGCTGCGCGCACCGCCGCGAATTGCAGAAATTGAAACATATGCCCCCAGAGCGCTTTTCTTAAGATCAGCGGAAATTCATCGACTGGTCAAGAAAAGTCCGGGCGGAAAAAAGGCCGCCCGGACGATTTTTTACAAAGCCCGGCGGGCGACTATTCGTCCAGCCACCACTGCGCCGCCAGATACGGGTAGGTGCGGTAGTATTCATAGGACTGGGTCTTGAACTCGGGCACGTTCTTCAGCGCATTGCGGTGATAGATCACGTTGGGCGCCTGCACCGTGCCGATGAACAGCAGGTTCTCGGTCATCGTCTTGGCCATGCGCGCGCCGATCTCGCCCTGTTCGGCAGAGCCCGGTGTTGCACCCTGGAAGGCGTTGACGTCGGCCGCCAGATCGGTGACCCACTGCGGAGGTTCGACACCCGACGCACCTGCCGTGTCGATATATTCTGCCCACAGCATACCGGTGCGGTGGCCAAAATAGTTCTCGAACGGGGGAACCCACAACTCGTTGTTGCCCAGCACGATGGCGGTCGGCTGACCTTTTTCCCACATGCCGACGTCAAGCTGGTTGGACGATTGTGCCGAACGGTATTCATCTGGCGTCACCTCTTTGACGGCCGTGGCAACACCCACGTCAGCCCAGTTTTGTGCAACTAGTTCAACGACTTCGCCGCCGATGCCCTGTGTTGCGAACTGCATGTTTAGCACGATGGCGTCGCCATTTGGCAATTCGCGCGTGCCGTCGCCATTGGTGTCGACCATGCCGATCTCGTCCAGCAGTTTCCTGGCGAGATCAGGATCATATTGCGCATAATAAGAGGTCAGTGCCGGATCGACGAAATCAGGTGTCGGCGAGAATCCGATGTATTGCTTTGGTTCGCCCTGACCGAAGAACGAGGTTTCGTTCAACTCGTCGCGGTTGATCGCGACCGACATTGCCTGGCGGAACCGAATGTCGCCGAAAACCTCACGTTTTGCAGCATCTTCCGAGGTGACGTTAAAGCTGAACACCGGCATGGCGATGGTCGGTTTCAGCTGCACGGTATAGCCGCTCTTGTCCATGTTATCCATCAACAGCGGTGCGGCGGCCAGCGTCAGCGATTGCGATTTGTAGTCCGCTTCGCCGTTGACCAGCTTCAGGATGCGGACTTCGTTGTCGTTGGCATACTGTTCGTCCTGCCGGCTGATGTAGGGCAATTGCTGGCCCGTGGTGTCCACCATGTGGAAATAGGGGTTGGCCACCAGCTTGCGACCCTCGGTGGTGTCACTGACATAGATATGGCTTTCCAGCGTCGGGGTGGTGCCGGCGGGCATGCTTGCGACCAGATCAGGGTTCTTCAGCATCGGCGACGGCGTGTCGGTCCAGTCAGAGTTGCCGAAATAGGCCGAAATGACCTCGATTCCGGTGTCAAAGCCGATGGCCTTGGCATTGGCGTCGGCATTGGGGTCGACGTCGGGGTGGAACCGGCCCAGGAAATGCTTGGGCTGGAAGCCTTGTGCGAAATGGGTCGCAAAGTGCGCCAGCAGGCCGGGCTTGGGCGAGGGCAGGTTGAAGACAACTGTCTCGGCATCCGGGGTGTCGACTGTCATCCGCTCGCCCGCGACAAGAACATAGTCCTTGGGCTTTTCGATGATCTTGGGATCCAGCGCCAGGTTGTCGTACCAGAATTTCACATCCGCACTGGTGAACGGCGCGCCATCCGACCATTTGTGTCCCTTGCGCAGGTGGAAGGTCAGCTGGGTGAAATCATCGTTCCAGTCCCAGGACTTGGCGATGTTGGGCACGATCGTCTGCAGGTCGTCGGAATAGCGCACAAGGTTGACGTGGCGCACCGACAGGAAGTCGGAGGTGCCGGCCTCGGTGGCGTTCGACAGCGCGTTCAGCGTGCCGCCGTATTTGCCGACCGAATCGTATGGCACGACCACCAGCGGCTCTTCCGGCAGGCGTTCCGCCAGCGGCGGCAAGGCCGGATTGCCCTGGATCTCGCCGTTCAGCGCCTCGGCCTCGGGATTGCCGGAAAATTCCATCGTGCAACCGGCAGCGGCCTCGAACTCGGCCAGTTCGTACTGGCCCGGGAAAGCGCCCGCTGTTGCGCCCATCATGTCGGCGTGGGTAACGGCCGGGCAGGCGGCCTGCACCGATGTGGTCAGCAACAGCATTGCCCCTGCGCTAAAGACGGTGTGTTTCATGGATAAGCCCCTCAGGTGTTTGCTTGGTCTAATTCCGTATGAGAACCTAAGCGAAGTGACGCGCATGTGACAACCGCCAAGTTATCCAAAAAAAATGTGCCGCCCGCGGTCTGGCGGATCCGGCTAGCTGCCGTGAACAGCGAACGCTTCCAGCCCGGCGTCGCGCGGGCGGATCACCCGGAATTTCTCGCGGATGCCGACATCTTCCAAAGAACGTTCCACCACCATCAGCGTGTTGGGGACGTGATCCTCGCACATGTCCTGCATCTGGCGGATTTCCTGCGCGGCGACCGGCAGCGCGGCCTCGGGCGAGGGTGCGCCATAGGCGTCGGCGAAATGCTGCGCCAGCGCTTGCGTCAGCGTTTCGATCTCGCGCGGCGTGATCGGGGCGACCGCCACGAAGGTCGAGCGCCCGAAACTTTCAAGCCCCAGCCAGCCATTGGCAAAGGCCTGGCGCGACTTGCCCTGCAGATCGGCTTCGGTCCAGTCCGAAAAGGCAAACGCACCCGAAATCGCCCATTCGCCGATCTCGGCGGCGGTTTCGAAAACTTTCGTGTCGCTTTCATCCAGCCGGATGACGCGGGCAAACTGGGTCATCGTGCCTCCAGCATCGTGGTCAGCGGGATCAGCCGTGTGTCTGCGCCCCGGCGCAGCAGCATCCCGCCCCGCTCGTCCAGCCCGACGAACAGGCCGGTTTCGGGCTGCGAGATTTCGGTGCCGATGCCAACGCATTTGCCGCGCCAGGCCTCGTGCAGCGGGGCGAATCCATCGCTGATATACCGGTGAATCCATACCAGCATGTGCCG
>JAJDOB010000234.1 GCA_022340385.1 Rhodobacter sp. | reverse complement strand
CGCTGGAATGCAAGCTGACGCGGATCGTCGATCTGCCCGGAGAATTCAACAAGGTGGTGTTCGGCGAGGTGACCGGCATCAATCTGCGCGACGATTGCCTGCGCGACGGGATATTCGACGTGCTCGCGTTCAACCCGCTGGCACGGCTGGGTTATCGCGACTATTCGGTGGTGACCGAGTTGTTCAGCCTGGCGCGGCCCGACGACTGAGGCGCAATCCGGAATTGCCTGCGCCGGGCCCGACGGGACGCGGATCGCGCGCTAGTGGCTTTCGCCGAACAGCCCGGTGCGCACGGCATAGTTGGCCGCGGTCTGGTAATCGGGGTCGTCGTCGCTTTCCTCGACGATCAGGCCGGTCTGGGTCAACAACTGGCGGCAATCGCGCGACAGGTGGCGCAGGCGAAGTTCCTTGCCCTCTTCTCGGTAACGCTTGGCCATGCTTTCGATGGCTGACAGCGCCGACTGGTCGGCCACCCGGCTGTCGGCGAAATCGACGAACACCAGGTCGGGATCCTCGCGCGGAGTGAACAGCTCGGTGAACCCGGCAGCAGAGCCGAAGAACAGCGGCCCGTTGACCTGATAGACCTTGGCGCCGTCATCGGTGATGATTTGCCGGGCCGAGATGCGTTTGGCGTTGATCCAGGCGTATTGCAACGCCGAGACGACGACGCCGACGACGACCGCGGTCGCCAGATCCTCCATCACCGTGACGAAGGTGACCAGCAGGGTGACGAAGGTGGCGAACTTGGTCGACACGCGCATGATGCGGAAGGTGTTCCAGGCGAAAGTGCCGATCACCACCATGAACATCACACCAACCAGCGCGGCCAGCGGGATCTGTTCGATCAGCGGCGAGGCGAACAGGATGAAGCTGAGCAGGAACAGCGCCGCCGCGATGCCCGCGATCCGGGTGCGCCCGCCCGATTTGACGTTGATCATCGACTGGCCGATCATCGCGCAACCGCCCATGCCGCCGAAAAACCCGGTCACGGTGTTGGCGACGCCCTGCGCCACACATTCCTGCGACGCGCCGCCGCGCTTCTCGGTGATCTGGCCGACAAGGTTCAGCGTCAGCAGGCTTTCGATCAATCCGATGGCCGCCAGGATCAGCGCGTATGGAATGATAACTTCAAGGGTTTGCAAGTTCAGCGGCACCATCGGGATATGGAACAGGGGCAGCCCGCCCTCGATCGAAGCCAGATCGCCGACGCGCGGCACGTCGATGCCGAAGCCAATGACGATCAGCGCCACGATGCCGATGCCGGCCAGCGGTGCCGGAATGGCGTTGGTCAGCCTTGGCAGCAGCCAGACGATCAGCATCGTCAGCCCCACAAGCGCCAACATCAACGCCAGCGGCCAGCCCGACAGCCACTCGCCGCCGCCCATCCCGTGCCCCGACGCCTCTGCCGTGCCGGGCACCTTGAACTGGCTGAGTTGCGCGAGGAAGATCACGATGGCCAGCCCGTTCACGAATCCCAGCATCACCGCATGCGGCACCAGCCGGATGAACCGACCCAGCCGGAATATCCCGGCGCCGATCTGGATCAGCCCCATCAGGACCACGGTGGCGAACAGGTATTCGACGCCGTGCTGGGCCACCAGCGACACCATCACCACCGCCAGTGCGCCGGTCGCCCCGGAAATCATTCCGGGCCGTCCGCCGATCACCGCCGTGATCAGCCCGACGATGAACGCCGCATAAAGCCCGACCAGTGGATGCACCCCGGCAACAAAGGCAAAGGCCACCGCTTCGGGCACCAGCGCCAGCGCGACGGTCAGGCCCGACAGGATCTCTGTCTTCAGCAGTTGCGGCGTCGGGCGCGGGCCAGAGGGCGAGACGCTGGACATCAGGTTTCGGGCGAAGGCGGTGTAGACGGAGTCGGTCAAGGTCTTGTCCAGCTGGTTTGGTTGCTGTGGGCGCTAACAGCATCGGTCCCTCGGGTAAACCGCCGGAATTGGATTTCTGCCATGTCGCGCGCAGTGGCGCGCCTGTCAGATGCGGCCGCGGGTCCGCAAACAAAGAATGCCGGTCAGGTCCATCGCCGCCGCGCCCAGCGCGAAGCCGGTCATCCAGATCGCAGGCTCGCCAGTCAGGGACAAGGCCAGCCCGATCCCCCCGGTTGCCAACAGCGTGGCGGCCCGGATATCCATCCAGTACTCCGCCTCGCCGATTGGCGGCGGCCGCATCATTTCCTTTTGCTTGCGGAGGTCCGGCCAGCGCCAAAGCATCGCTCCGCAGGCTACCGTCCAGGCCGACCACAGAACCATCAGCCATCCGTCGCTCAGCAAGAGCGGCGCAAGCGGGATCACGGCGATCGGGCACCATGCAAGCGCCGGAAACGGCAGCTGTGCCCGGCGGAAGTTCGCAAGATTTCCGATGATGCGCAGCACCAGCCACAGCCCCAATGCGGCGGCCAGCGGCGATGGCGTTTCCAGTCCCGCCCACAAGGCCAGCCAGAACAGCACCAGCGCCGGACCGCGCCACTGAAACAGATGCCCGAGGGTTCTGGTGCCGAATTCGAAATCGCTCCACATCGCAATCGGCGTTTTAGCACCCTGTTTGGGCCAGAATGTGACCGAACGGGCTTCATTTCCCGGGCAAAGCCCGCCATGTTCGGCAGGCAACGGCAGTTTCGGAGGGCACATGACGGACACCATGATCGGCGTGATCGGCGGCTCGGGCGTGTACGAGATCGACGGGCTGGAGGATGCCGGCTGGCGCACGGTCGAGACCCCGTGGGGCGCGCCCTCGGACCAGGTGCTGACCGGCACGCTGGGCGGTATCGCAATGGCCTTTCTGCCGCGTCATGGCCGCGGCCATGTGCATTCGCCCAGCAGCGTGCCCTATCGTGCCAACATGGATGCGCTGAAGCGGCTGGGCGTCACCGATGTGATCAGCGTCAGCGCCTGCGGTTCGTTTCGCGAGAACCTGGCGCCGGGCGATTTCGTCGTGGTGGACCAGTTCATCGACCGCACCGTCGCGCGCGAGAAATCCTTTTTCGGCACCGGATGCGTGGCGCATGTCTCGGTGGCGCACCCGACCTGCGGGCGGCTTGGGCGGGCCTGCCTGCAGGCGGCGCGCGACTGCGGCATCAGCGTGCATGACGGCGGCACCTATCTGGCGATGGAGGGCCCGCAATTCTCGTCACTGGCGGAATCGAGGATGTACCGCAACGTCTGGGGCTGCGACGTGATCGGCATGACCAACATGCCCGAGGCGAAACTGGCCCGCGAGGCAGAGCTTTGCTATGCCTCGGTCGCGATGATCACCGACTATGACAGCTGGCACCCCGATCATGGCGAGGTCGACGTGACCGAGATCATCCGGACGCTGACCGGCAACGCTGCCAGGGCGCGCGAGATGGTGGGCCGGCTGCCCGCGCTGCTGGGCGCGGAACGCGCACCCTGCCCGCAGGGCTGTGACCGGGCGCTGGAATACGCCATCCTGACCGCCCCGGACATGCGCGACCCGGGCATGGTCGCCAAGCTCGACGCGGTCGCCGGGCGCGTGTTGTAGCTCGGTTCCACTGTCCGGTCCGATCCGGAAATCCCAGAGCAAAAGCAGAGGCCGATGAAAACCGTCAAAGACTATATCCGCACCATCCCGGATTTCCCGCATGCCGGCATCATGTTCCGCGATGTGACCACGCTGTTTTCGGACGCGCGCGGGTTTCGCATGGCCATCGACCAGATGCTGCACCCCTATGCCGGGCGGCGCATCGACAAGGTGGTGGGGCTGGAGGCGCGCGGCTTTATCCTGGGCGGCGCGATCGCGCATCAGCTTGGCACCGGTTTCGTGCCGATCCGCAAGGCCGGCAAGCTGCCGGGCAAGACCATCGCGCAGGCCTATACGCTGGAATATGGCGAGGCGGTGGTCGAGATCCACGACGATGCGATTGCGGCGGGGGAAACCGTGCTGATCGTCGATGACCTGCTGGCCACCGGCGGCACTGCCGAGGCCGGGATCAGGCTGCTGGAACGGTTGGGCGCCAATATCGTCGGCTGTGCCTTCATCATCGACCTGCCCGAACTGGGCGGGCGCAAGTTGTTGGAAACGCTGGGAATGGACGTGCATGTGTTGTGCGAATTCGACGGGGCCTGACCGCTACGCCCGAGGCCTTGGGGGGATACGCACGAAGTGCCAGAGGTGCGCGCCTGCAAGGCGCTCAATTCGGTAACACAGCGCCCGGGTTCATGATTCCTTCGGGATCGAGCGCGTCCTTGATCGCGCGCATCGCGGCCAGTTTTGCCGGATCGCCATAGCGTTGCAGATCGTCTGCCTTCAGCCGCCCGATCCCGTGTTCGGCGCTGATCGAGCCGTCCATGGCATGCACCAGGTCGTGCAGCGTGCGCTGGATGTCGGGCTTTTCGGCGATCCGGTCGGCCTTGGTCTGGCCCGGCATCGGGTAGACGTTGTAATGCAGGTTGCCATCGCCCATATGGCCGAAACTGTTGATCCGGTATTCGCCCATCGCCGCCAGCACGGCCCCGGCGCGGGTGATGAATTCGGCCACGCTGGACAGCGGCAGCGAGATGTCGCTGGACACGATGGCGCCGACCCGGCGGTTCGCCTCGGGGATCGATTCGCGCACCGTCCAGAAATCGCGGCGCTGGCCCTCGGATTGCGCGATCAGCCCGTCGCTGACCAGGTCGCGTTCGGCGGCGGTTTCGAACAGGGTTTCCAGGGCGTGCCTGGGATCCTGCGCGCCCGACATGCCGACGTCGATCAGCGCCATCCACTGCGGTTTCTCGGCAAAGGGCTGGCGCACCTGCGGCATGGTGTCGGCAATGAATTGCAGCCCCATTCCGTTGATCAGTTCGAAGGCGGAGACCGCCTCTCCCATCTGTTCGCCGGCCAGGCCCAGCAGGTTCAGCGCCGCCCGGGGCGAGGGCACCACCATCAGCGCGGCGCCGTAATGCGACGGGCGTGGCAGCATTCGCAGGCTGGCGCCGGTGATCACGCCCAGCGTGCCCTCGGATCCGATCAGCAGATCGCGCAGGTCATAGCCGGTGTTGTCCTTGCGCAGCCGTTTCATCCCATGCCAGATGCTGCCGTCGGGCAGGACCGCCTCTATCCCCAGGCACAGCGCGCGCGCGTTGCCATAGCGCAGCACGTTGACGCCGCCCGCATTGGTGCCCAGCAGCCCGCCGATGCGCGCCGTGCCCTCGGAGGCGAGCGACAGCGGAAACAGCCGCCCGGCCTGTTCGGCGGCGGCCTGCACATTGGCAAGGATCGCACCGGCCTGCACGACCATCACGTTTTCGTCCGGGTAGACGGCGGTGATCGCGCTCATCCGTTCCAGTGACAGGATCAGCGGCAGCGGGCCGTCGGTCACGATCTGGCCGCCGACCAGCCCGGTGCCGCCCGAATAGGGCACCACCGGCACCCGCGCGTTGGCGGCCGCGCGGATGACGCCGGCGACCTCTTCGGTGGTGCCGGGGGCGACGACCAGCCCGGCCTGGCCGAAATAGCTGCCGCGCGGTTCTTCGAGATAGCCCATCGCGGGGTCGCGCGTGGCAAGCCCCGGGACAACGGATTGCAGGTGGGCGGCGAAGCCCTTTGTCACGGAATTCAACATGCACGAAGATCAAGCACGCCCGCGCGGTCGCTGCAAGTCAGTCTTCGCTGTAGGGCAGATAGCGCGGGTCCAGCACCAGCACGGTCGGGCGCGCCGGCAACGTGCGCAGCGACACCACATATTCCGAGCCGCCGGCGCGCTGGATGTCGAATTCATCCGACATTTCAACGAGGAAGCGGTCCAGCGTCGAGCGCCCGAACCAGTGCATCGGGATCACGACAGAGGATTTCAGCCGCTTCAGTATCCGCACGATCACCGGGGTTGGCAGGGTCATGCCGCCATCGACCGCCGCCATCACCACGTCAAGCCGGCCAAGTGCTGCGTATTGTTCGTCGGTGGGTTCGTGATGCAGGTGGCCCAGATGGCCGATGCACAGGCCCTCGACCTCGAAAACGAAAATCGAATTGCCGTTGGGTTCGGGGGCGCCGCCAAAGCGGCTGCGGATATCGGTGGACACGTTGCGGATCAGCATTTCGCCCAGATCGAGGTGGTGGTCGGCCCCGGCGGGCGTCTCTCCCCAGCCTTTCAGGACATGCGGGATCGCGGGATCGGGGAAATGGGTGAAATGCGTGTCATGGGCGTGGTTCATCGTGACCACGTCGGGCAGGAACGCCGCGCCGCCCAGATAGCCGGCGTAATCCGTCACCACGCCAAGACCGCCCGGCGTCTGGATCAGGAACATCGCGTGGTCGATATAGGTGATGCGCACCGAATATTCGGGCACCGGCGCGTCAAAGGCGGCTTTCTGGATGTATTCGACGCCCGGCGCGGCGTCTGCGATGGCGATGCAATGGCTGGGGCGGCGGGTCTGCGCCTGCGCCGTGGTGGCGGCGCACAGCAAAAGCATCAGGGTCAGGCGCAGCATGATGAACGCTCCGGTCCGGGGGAAATGCAGGATGGCGCGATGATACTGCGCTGCCGGGGCAGGGTCGATCACAAAGGCGCGAGGTGCCGGGCGTGGTTCACTCGGCGTGGCGTTCCGGTCCATGCCGTGGTGGCGCAGCCTTACCGCCCGACAGGTGCGGGATCATGGCCGCGTCCCTTGCAGGAAGTCCAGAATCGGTGCGGTGAAGGCGCGCGGTGCCTCCATCAGTCCAAGGTGTTGAAGCTGCGGGATTATCACGGTTTCTGCGCCCGCGATCTCGGCCGCGATCGCATGGGCCATCGCAGGCGTGCTGCCGCTGTCGTTGGCGCAGGTCATCACCAGCGCCGGCGCGGCGACCGGCGGATCGGGGCGGATCAGTTCGCGCACGCCATGCGCCAGCACCCAGGCGGCCTGGGCATAGCTTTCGGGGTCGGCGCGCGCGCGCCAGTCGCGGACCTGATCGGCACCCGTGCCGGTCGTCAGATACCCGGGCGTGAACCAGCGCTTCAGCGCGGCCCCCATGGTCGCCATTGCGCCCTGATCGCGCGCCGCAAGGGCGCGCGCCTCGACATGGGCCTGCGCCGCGTCGCCCCGGTCATGCGGGGAATTCAGGATCACCAGCGCGTCCAGCCTTTCGCCGTGATCCAGCGCGAAGCGGCGGTTGATCATGCCGCCGACGGAAAAGCCGATCACCGTCGCCGTCGCGATCCCGAGGTGATCCATCAATCCGGCCAGCTGATCCGAATAGACCGCCAGCGACGCGGTGTCGCGCGTCGGCGCGCTGTCGCCGTGGCCGTAGAGGTCATAGTTCAGCACGCGGTATTGCGCGAAATCCGGCAGCAGCCCGTCCCAGACATGGCGGCACAGGCCCAGCCCGTGGATCAGCGCAAGCACGGGTGCGCCGTCCGGGCCGGTCAGGTCATAGGCGGTTCCATCCGGGGCAACCTTTTCCATGCTCTCAGACACCGGCGGGATTATCCACGTCGTGGCCCATTTCCCGGAGATCGTCATAGCGATTGCCGATCCGATGGTTCGGATGGCCGCCGACCGAGGCGCCCAGACAGACGATGATCTCGTCCTCGGCGGGGGCGTCGGGCACGTTCAGGTGGATGGTCTGGTAATGGCTGCGCAAACCGCCATCGTCCTTGTGCATCAGCGGGATCATGATCGGCATGCCGGCCGCGCCACGGGTGTTGGTGAAGGCCAGGTAGGATTTGGCATTGATCGCCTCGCGGAACTGATTGCCGAAATGCAGCGTGTGGGTCATCGCCTGGGCATGTTCGATCTCGCCGCCCATGCCGACGACGCTGGCCTTGCCGCAGCCTTCCAGCGCGTCGCCGGTGATGTCCAGCACCATGCCGGTCAGCAATTTGCCCAGCCCGGGCGCGATGTCGTGAATCTCTGGGCGCAGGTTCTCGACATAGCCGCGCCCGAACCACGGGTTGCGGATGATCGCCAGCGCGGCGACCAGCCGGGTCGGGGTGGGCACCGGGCAGCCGCCCTCGACATATGTGGTCTGCGCATGGGTCAGGGTGCGGCGGATTTCGGCGGGCATCTGTGGCGGTCCTTTCGCGGGAAAAAGCCGGTCAGGCGAATTCGGGCATCACCTGGTCGATGAACAGTTGCAGCGATCGTTTCTGCACATCCATATCCAGCCCCATCGAGGCATAGTAGATAAAGCAATCGACGCCAAGCGCCTGATATTTCTTCAGCTTTTCGACAACTGTGTCGGGCGTTCCGAAGACAAGGTTTTCTTCCAGCATGACAGGATCGACGCGCAGGTTGCCCTGCAACTGGTCAAGCGGCACCAGGTCGGGAAAGCCGTTTACCACATCGCCCTTCTTCATCATCAGGTTGCCGAACCGGCCCAGGGTCTGGCGCAGCGCGCCCAGCGTGGTGTCGCGATCCGCATCGGTGGTCCAGACGCCGGTATGGCGCATCATGGCGAAGGTCCGGTTCCATGTGCCGCCATGACTGGCGATGGCAGTGTCCAGTTGATCGCGGTATTTTTCCGCCTCGGCAAAGGGCATGGTCAGCGGCCAGGACATGATGTTGCAGTCGTTTTCCACCGCGTAGTCGAAGGTGATCGGAGAGCGCGCGGCAACCCAGATCGGGACGTTGTCCTGCAGCGGTTTCGGGCAGGAGGTCGAACGGGGGAACTGCCAGTATGTGCCGTCATGTTCGACATCGCCGGCCCAGAGTTTCTGCACCAGCGGCAGCATTTCCTGCATGTAGCGATAGCTGTCCTTCTGGTCGAGCCCCGGTTTCATCCGGTCGAATTCACGTTGATAGGCGCCGGAGCCGAGGCCAAGTTCAAGCCGCCCGCCGGACAGCAGGTCGACCATCGCCGCCTCGCCGGCCAGATTGACCGGGTGCCAGTAGGCGGCATTGGCGACGCCGCAGCCCAGGCGGATGTTGTCGGTGTGGTCGCCCCACCAGGTCAGCAACTGGAACGGGTTCGGCGCGATGGTCATTTCCAGCGCATGATGTTCGGCGGCCCAGGCGATTTCGAACCCGTTCTGGTCGGCCATCCGGACCATGGCAAGCGTGTGGTCGCGTACCGCGCGCATGTCGGTGGCGGCGTCCACGCGTTCCAGGTTTATGGCGATGTGGAATTTCATGTCCGGACCTTTCGTCGGGAAGACTGGATTTTCGAAGTTTATGGACCCGGTCGGCTCATCGTGGCTGAAACGGGTTGGCGAGCGGTTCGTCGGACAGGTTCATCCAGACGGTCTTGGGCCGGGTGTAGTCATAGATCGCCTGAAACCCGGCCTCGCGCCCGTAGCCCGATCCCTTGACGCCGCCGAATTCGGCGATCGGCGAGATTGCGCGGTAGGTGTTGACCCAGACGATGCCGGCCTTCACGGCGCGGGCCATGCGCACAGAGCGGGCGCTGTCGCGGGTGAAGATGCCCGCCGCCAGTCCGTGACGCGTGTCATTGGCCAGCGCGATGGCCTGGGCCTCGGTCCGGAAACGCTGTACCGACAGGACGGGGCCGAACAGTTCGGTATCGACGATGGTCATGTCCTG